>JADGBW010000081.1 GCA_015231305.1 Magnetococcales bacterium
GTTGTGAATCACATTCTTGTCTATATCTCCAGTCATTTCCGCTACATTCCCATGCACATCATAACGCCCCCATGGGTTCGGTTTTTTTTTACCAACCGGATGAATGGATAATTTAGAGTTACATACGGTCCAAGCATAATTTCGCAATGTTTTTATGCTGTCGCCCGAAGACCAAGATGTTGTTGTGCCTGCTCTTGTTGCATATTCCCATTCTACATTTGTCGGAAGTCTGTATTTATTACCATCTATTATATTGAGTTTCTTGATGAAAGACTGGACTTCAGTATAAGAAACACGTTCTACAGGACAATCATCACCACATTTTTTACCAAACGAAGGATTATATCCCATCAACTTTTTCCATTGTCCCTGAGTTACTTCTGTAACTCCAATATAATAAGGTTTAGATACAAAAGTATGTTGTGTGGGTTGCTCGTCATCCAAACAGTAACAGCCAGGACAGGTATTTGCATAACTACTGCAACCCATTAAAAACTTTCCCTTGGGAACCTTCACAAACTTCATTCCTATAGAGTTTGTAAATATTGGTAGTTTTGCTGTTTCATCTATTGATGTTTCTGCGTATTTTACAGGAAAAAATATAAGAATAAAAAAAATAATATATGAGATTTTTAAAAACATATAACTTGCCATTGTTAAAGTAGTTGAAACTTTCTTTAACGTTATAAACGAACGCTCATTTAAATAGCAAGGAATATTTATGCATAGATAATTATTTATTATCTATGCATAAATATTTTTATAAACAAACCGTTTTGGTTAGCTGGAAATTAATAGTAGTAAATGAAAAGTATTTTTACATACTTAAACTTAAAAAAATGATTAAATATAGCTGTGGGAAACATGCGCAACTGCTAAAGTCTACCCTTTAGCAGTGAACTGGAACACTCCATCCCAATCTGTTGCTGGGGGGGTGGTTATATATTCTTGGCAACGCAAGAAATAGGTCTGGCTGGGGCCATCCATTTTATCTATCTCTAAAGCATGTTGGAACTTATTAGCTGCATTGGCATAATCACGTTTTTTATAATCTACTAAACCAGCATTAAACCTGGTTATCAAATCAGCATGATTACCAACAACCTCCCCCTTATTATCTAGCAGTTGATATATTGTTACTGGCTCTTTTTTGCCTATTACCCGCACAACGTCTAATTTGCGTACATCCACATCATTTTTAGCAAGGTTATAAGTGGCATCAGAAATCATAAGGTCAGATTTATAGAACTTATTGGCTCCCTCAAGTCGAGCAGCTAAGTTTACTGCGTCACCCATGATGGTGTAATCCATACGCTGTTTGGACCCCATATTACCTACAACCATTGGGCCGGAATTAAGGCCCATTCTTACCATTAACTCAGGACGACCCTCATTTTTAAGACGAACACGCATGCTAGCAAGATGTTTTTTCATATCTATTGCTGCCCTACACGCTAAGGTTGCATGGTTGGGTTGGTTAAGGGGTGCTCCCCAAAATGCAATTATGGCATCCCCTTCAAACTTATCTACTGTACCGTGATGTTTAGCTATAATATCGCACATGGCTGTTAGATATTCATTTAACAAACCTACTAACTCTTCTGGGGTTAGTTTTTCAGAAATTGAGGAAAAACCAGCAATATCAGAAAAAAAAGCCGTCATCTGCCGTTGTTCACCACCTAAAGAAAGCTTATCGGGATTTTTTATTAAAATATCTACCACATGTGGAGAGAGATAACGGCTGAAGGCTCCCTTTATAAACTTTCCTGCTTTTCTCTGTTCACGGCTTACATAATGGTTGCCTGCCCCAAGTGAAAAGGCAAAAGCCAGGGTTGATGAAACCATTGGAACTAAAGGGCCACCCTTATAAAAAACCCAGAAGCTCAACACCCAAAAACCCACCAAAGAGACAAAAGAGACTATCATGCGTAGAGTGAGAGTAGAAAAAGGTTTCCAGGCTAAAAACAGACCAATAATTGCAACAACAAACAGTAAAGCAACCTGAGCTTCTCTACTCATTTCTACAGACTGACGACCAGCTAAAATTTGTGCTAAAACGTGAGCATGAACGACAATACCGGGAGTACCAAACCTCTCCAACCCCTTTGCCTGATGAGCAACAACAGAAAAAGGCGTACGGTGGCGATCTGTCATGGAGAGATCCACACCAATTAAGACTATTTTATCCAAAAACCAAGCATCTGGTAACATTGGGATAAGGTGGGCAGGAAAAGATCGGAAAGGTGGTGATTTAGCTTCATCATCAGGACGGCCACGCCAAGAAATTAACGTGGACTCTTTAGGGGGAGAAACACCAAGTTTAGTAGCTAAAACAGAGACTACCCCTGGCAAAAACTTACCATCTTCTAGTTTTTTACCAGGAAAAATAGTACGTACTGTATTGTTATATGGGTCTTTTTCTAGGTTAGCAAATCCTAACAAGTTTTTTGGTACATATTCATCAATAAACGCAATCTGTTTATCGGTTAAGCGTTGGTTAGAGTCGGTATAACTTACTGCAATGGGAGTGGTTAAATTTTTAAGGGTTAATTTTAACTTAGTATCTTTTTTAGGTTCGGTTGCTTGATCTAAAATTATATCCAAAAGCATTGCTTTTGCACCCTTATTCTCCAGGGATTGCAATAAATTGCTTAAAAAATCCCTATCAACAGGGGAACGATAGGGAAATAGCTCTAGAGTTTCTTCAGTTATAGCAGCAATAACAATTTGAGGATGTTGAGGCTCAGCTGGTGAGAGAGTTGCCACACGTAGGTCAGATACCCACTGCTCTGTCATCTCCATTACCGGAAGACGACCCACAAGCCATGCAACACCTGTGGCAAATAGGGTAATAGCTACCAAAGGGGCAATGGTACGCAAATATCTCACTAGGTAACTCCCATGTTGTTAAAAAGTATTTAATTATTGAATAATTATTGAAACTACGCAAGCATGGCAGCATTAATAACTGCTACTAGAAACAACTCAGAAACAAGCTCAGGTTTAACCTAAAAGCCACTCTCTCTTATCAACACCTTAGCAGCAACCAGCCAAGCTCTTTGTAACAAGCTTCTTTTTTGCGCTTCAAGCCTTACTTTACCAACAACAGTATGGCTAAATGTCATGCTTGGCTTTATGGGTGTTAAAATTACCTTATAGAGAGCTTTTTGGGGAAGCAAACGACCTTTAGCATCTGTTTGCACTACAATTTCGCCCCCATATTGGCTGGCAAAATGGGGTTTGTTTATGGTGGTTATTCCAGCCGGATCAATCTTAACAAGCTGTACCTTTATGGGTTTTATACTCAAAGCATTTGCATAAAATGTCCCATAAGAGTTTTTTTGCAAAAGGCCATATTGCGCCTCATCTACATAGGCTTCTATGTGGTTTTTTTCAAGATTAACAAGCTGCAAAAGAGGGGCGGTTGCATCTACCCATTGCCCTTTAGCTAGGCCGTTTGTTATTTCGGTTATTTTACCTGAGCTTGGCGCGGTTATTATTAATTTTCGCTGTCTTTCCAAAAGGCTATTATACTCTACCATTGCCAGAGATAAACTATCTTTTAAACTGTTTATTTGTCCCATGGTTTGGTAATTGTTAGAAGCCTTGGAAATTTGATATTTTAGTAGCTCAGTACGGATTTTGCTTTGTTTTATCTGCTGCTCTAGCTGTGGTGATTTTAATTTAAGCAGGGTATGGCCTATATTTACATTTTCACCTTTTACCACCAACTTTTCAAAAACCTGAGCAGGCATGGGAGAATATATAAGGTGACGTGAGGATGAGTCCCATAGTGCAGGAATTGTTAAAGAACCCTGCCACGGAACCACCAACAATGAGATAAATGCCATTAAAACAAGCAATAATATTATTCTGCTTTTCATTTTTATCTCATCTCGCAGCAACCACCACTGTTTAAATTCACGGCTTACAGGCATAGCAATAAACCAGCCTAACTCTGCAAGCAATAAAACAATACCAGCAAGTTTGAACACCAGATGGTAAACCAGTAGAGCAATACCGACAAACAGAATTAATCTGTATATCCAAGTTGCATAAGCAAAACCAATAAGAGTTCTACGCAGTGATTTGGGTAGTTGTTCTGGTGGAGATAGGCCAAAATTAAATAGAAGCTCTCTTAATTTCCATCTGGCTAAGGCAAAACTACGGCTTTGTAAATTTGCTATCCCTAGATAATCAGAAAGCAGATAATAACCATCAAAACGTAAAAAGGGGTTTAAGTTAATAGCTAGGGTTGATATCCAAGTAACTGTGGCTACTAGAACCATACCGTTTTGGGCAGCACATGCTGGTAGAAAATTCCAAATAAAAGTTGCAAACACTGCAACCATTAATTCAGCATAAACCCCTGCTGCCCCAATAGCCAACCGAGCCTTTTTTGATTGCAGCTTCCACGCCTCGCTCACATCACTATATAAAACAGGCCAAAGAACCAAAAACGCCACACCCATTACCGGAACCCGACAGCCATAGCGCATAGCCATTACGCCATGCCCCAATTCATGAATAATTTTTGTAATCAATATTACTGCTAAAAACCATAGCATCCCACTGGTTGAGTAAAAATGGGCTATTGTTACTTCAAAAGTGTCCCAATTTCGGCTACTTAAATAAAGACCTAAAGTCCCAAAAATGGTTAACAAAACATAAAAATAATGGGATTGAAATAAGATGATAATTGGAGTTAATTTTTTTAGCAGCTGTGTTGGCTGAAACAGTGGGATTCTAAAATATAGATAGTGGTGTAAAAGCCATTTTAAAATATTTTTTTTACCAGGAGCAACTCTTAAAGCCAGCTCTTGGCTAGAACTAAAACCTGCTTCGTTTAAAAGACCGTTTTTACTGCAAAACTCTAAAACTGTACCTACTTGTTGAGTTGTAACATATATGCCCTCTTCTTGAAAAACAGCTTTTAGAAGGCTATCACTTGTGCCTCTACACCAAAAAGCAAGGATAGTATGCTCCAACCAACCTAGACGAAAATAACTATGTTTAACCGGGTCATATAGGGTCCAAGTTGGGGAGCCATCCCACTGGGTTGGGCCAGAAAAAAGCTGTAGATCATAACGCAACCCTGGCAGCACAAAGCTATCATCAAAAGAGTTGTCTGTCTCAAGGGTGTTCATAGCCCTGTGGTCTGACGCAGCCATGCTAAAGGTCGTCTGAACAGATAATTAAACAGAGATGTTTGTTTACCAATTATTTTTGCTGTACCTCTAAGGCCGATTCTGGGAGTGTCGCCTTGGGTAAAAGTTGCGGTTAATGGGTAAGCAAAAAGACCATCTGGGGTGATAACAGCATCATAAGCTATTGTTTGTAGGGTTGCCGCAACAGGTGTAAGGGGGTCAATATTAAAAAACATCACCACTTGGGAGCCAGGCTTAAAATCTATAAGGTCAGCCATTGGCAGCTGGATTTTTAATTCAACCTGCGCCGGATTTGCCAAGGTTAATATTTTTTCTCCTGTTTGCACTGGTTTTCCCTGAAAATCTTCAATATTGTCAAAGAGTGCCAGACCATCATTTTGAGAGTACACCACAGTTTTTTCTAACTGTTTGCTTAAAAAAGAGTATTCTGCCTCCCGCTGTTTTATTATTGCCTCAAGTTCGTGTGTATCAACTCTTTTACCAGCTTCTGACAACAACAACTGCCGGGCCTCAAAAAGTCGGGCCTGATCGGTCTCTAAAGCCTTTTTTGCCATATCCTTATTTGCTTGCAGTTTACTATCATCCAGATGAAAAAGAGCATCACCTTGTTTAACTTGCATGTTAGGTTTTACATCTATGGTTTCAATAACCCCATCCATAGGCACAGTTATAACTTGCGGCTTAGAAGGCACAACAGTAGCAGTGGCTAAAACCGATTGTGATACCGGAACAAACATAACCCCTAGCAATAAAACTAACACTAATGACTGTTTATGCCTGCCTGTAAACCATTTTTGCCAATTAGTTGCAGAGTGCTTTTTTGTTAAAAACTGCCAGCTATAAAAAAAAGTATCTCCTAATCGTTCAGCCAATGCCATCTCGCCTGGTTGCCATGGCTGCTTGCGAAATAACATAAGACCACAATTTTGTTGTTGCTGGTTATCTTGCAGCCTTGTTATAGGCAACCAAAGCATATAGGGTGCGGCCCATTCATTCCACTCGTCCTTATGCTTTTCATCTACATCGTTAGCAGTTAAGGCCTTAACCTTAGTAGCTTGCTGGCTATTGCAGACAACATTAACAACTGATGATGCCCACTGCATGTAAGGGGCTTTTGCCTCTACTCCTAACGCCCCGGACACCCGTGTTACTTGTTTTATTTGTCTGTGTTCTCCTTGCCAAAAAAGCAGAGAAGTAGCTGGTAGAACTCTCAGTGTTTCATTTACAAAAACAAACTCCAGCTCTTGTATGGTGGTTGCCTTTCGGACTTCAAGCTCTAACTGCAACAGAGCACTGCACTGGTTGAAACGCTGCTCGGCAACACTTATGCTTACATTGGAGGGGGTATTCATGGGGTAGAGCTAACATTAGCATTAGAAAAAACCGCAAGACCACTCATACCAGAAATTAAACCTTTTTGCTTACCTTTGATGGTTCCGACGATATTAACTGACTGGCTAGTTACATCAATACGCGCACCAATTGCACTCACCACCCCATTATATGACCTACCTGTTTCATCAAGGCGCATACGAAACTTGGTATCTTTTTTTATCCACTTAAGCCAATTCGAAGGTACAATCATATGTGCTTGTAAAATGGTATCGTTTAATATTTCTAAAATTGGCTGCCCTACTGTAACACTTTGAAAAGCACGAGCTTTTCTTTTGACTACCAGCCCAGCAAAAGGAGCCTTTAAATTACACATAGAGACTGTAGCATTATGTATAAGAAGCTCAGCCCCTGCCCTGTTCATGGCATCTCTGGCTAGTGCAACACCGTGCACAGTGCCAGAGTTATAAGATAACAGCTCTTTTTTAGACTCCAAAGAGTGCCGGGCAGAACTTAACTCTGCCTGCGCCTTAAGCCTGCGAGCCTCATGAATTGCACAATCCATTTTAACCAGCACATCTCCTCGCTTAAACCGCTGGCTTTCAATTTTAGGTATAGCCTTAATACGACCAGCAAGTTGGCTAGCAAGAGTAACCTCATCCTTAGCAACAATTCGTACACGGGTTTCAAAACGGTTGGGGCTAGACGCACCTTTAACCGGGTTGAGTTGGGACCCATAAGCCAAAGGCTGTACAAACAAAACCACAAAAGCCATGCAAATAAAGGTAGTTAAAGGTGATAAAACAAACTTTTCAGTCATTATTTGTTCTCCAGGGGTTCTGGGTATATTTCAATTTCCCACTCTGATAAAACATATCATACACCTACTGTTCTCCCTTATCAGTTTCAACTCGTTTATCATCAACTGTCCAACTTGATGCTGGTAACGCCATATCGTAAGGATCATTTTCGCTTTGGGGCTGTTGATCGTCCACTGTCCAACTTGATGCTGGTAGCTCCATATCGTAAGGATCATTTCCGGTTTTAGGCCGTTGATCATCTACTGTCCAACCTGACTCTAACAACTCTATATCGTCAGAATCTGCTATGGTTTCATTGGCTGCCTTTTTAGTTGTGGGGACCATCTCAAAAGATAGTGAAGCAATAGGAGAACTTTGTCCTTTAAGTGCTCCTATGGAGTGATTTTCTATATCCCAGTTAGCCATTTGGATTTCATGGTTCTCCTCAGAAACGCATAACACAGACGGGGCTGTTTTTGTTCCAAAGTTGTCCAATGATTTATAAATTAAAATATTAATAGCTGATTCATAGCCAATATCACCGTTAGTAGCTGGCTCATGTAGAGTTTCATTAGCTATTACAGCACCAAAAGGGCAAATGTTACCATTTATAGTGATGCCGCCACCTTTTTGTTCGCTGTTTTGAAATTTTTTCTCAAGGTTTATAATATCAAGCTTTAAATCGTCTTCAGTTAGAACATCAACTCCAAGGGAATAAGCCAGAACCCCGGTTGCCTTTTGCAGTTCAGCTAATGCTTTATCCCAACGTGCTTTATAGGTAATTTGGTCAGAATAACGCCTGATAAGCTCCATCTCATCAACAACTTTTGCCTTTTGTCCAGCTGAAGCGTGTTCAAACAGAAGGTCGTTTACATCACTTAGAGCTTTTGCTGTGTTGTATTTTTCACGAGCTTCTAGCAGATTACGATATGCTATATGAACCTGGCCTAACACAGCCATACTCATAGCCATACGCCGCATATCCTCTAGCTTCTCTTTAGAATGGCCCAACTCAATAGCTCTAGGTGCAGTGACAAGATTAAATAGGTTCCAACTAATCTGTATCCCCGACTCCAACCATCTTTGGTTTAAATAATAACTGCCACTGTTGGATTGCCGACCGCCGGTTAGCTCTATACCTGGCAACTTACGCAGTAAGGCTTTTTTGGTTTCATCGACACTTATACGTTTTTGGTAATCTTTTTCCCAAAGCTCAGGCCGATGCAGCAAGGCATAACGTTCCATATCTGCCAAAGTTGGCAGACGGTTTAAATCTAGTAAATTTTTATCTTTAGGTATAGCAACAGTGATGGCGGTTCCTGGTGGAATGTTCATCAACTCTTTTAAACGCACCGATGCACTTGATATATCTCTTTTTAACCTCTGCAAACCAGCGAGGGTTTTAAGTAGGGTTTTTTGGAAGTCTAAAAGCTCTACAGGAGACTGTAGACGTTTTCTTTCAGCTTCTTTGGCCTTGATAAAGGCTCTGTTCATGCGCTCTACTAATGGCTCCATGGCTCCGAAAAGCTCTTGAGCAGTAACCGCTTGCCAATAGGTTGTGCGGACCTCTTGCAATAACTTATGCACAGCGCGTTTGCGCCTCTCCTTAGCTAGAAGATAGCGGTCACTCTCTTGCCTTGCCCGTAAATAACTTACGCCAAAATCCAGAAAGTTCCAAACCACTGACAAGTTAGTTGCGGTTTCATCACGGTCACTAGTAGAGGTAGTTGCCCTATCACTGTATGTACGGCTGCCAGAATAAGATAATTTTGGCAGCAAATTGTATTTTGCTAAATCAGATACTTCCAAAGCAACGTCACTCTCCATAAGCTTTACTTTGCTATCTAAATGAAAATGGATGGCCCTTGCCATAGCTTGGGAGAGTGTTATTGGTTTTGTAGCATCGAATGACTCTTTTGCTGGTTTAAATAGTGATTGTAAATCTTCTTGGGCCTGTTGATGTCTCTTCTCAATGGTTTGGGAAACAGGAGCAACAGTACAACTACCTATAAAAACCGCCGCTATCAATAGAGCACAAAACCTCATTCCCATGGAGAGACTCTCCTTATGGGTATCAGTTTGAACATAGTGTTCAATTTTTTTAGTTAGCCATTGGTTCATAAAAGTAAATTTAACACTTCTTATGGATTTGTTCGACAATCCATAACTATAAATAATTCCTAAGATATTTCTCTAATGTTTCTCTGGCGGCAATTAAGCAGATCGAAATTGTAATCTGACCTTTTACTAGGCATGATCCTAAGCAGCACATTAATTCACTATTAAAAAAGGCAGCCAAAAATATCTAATGCAACCCAATGCGCAACTCAATAAGGATGCAAAATCCACACCACACAAAAGAAGAGCTTTTTTAGCTCCTTCTCATATGTTGGCGTTGGAACCTCGCATTCTTTATGATGCTGCTGGTATGGCTGCAATTTTAGATGGTGGCCCATGTGAACAAGGGCCTGATGAAAATCAAGAAATATACCAACAACAACCAGAATCACTTAACAAACCCGTTGCCGAGGTTGTTTCTGCCACTACAACCAGCATGTTTACCAACGAAACCACCCAGCTATTTAATCTGCTAAATAGCGACTCACTACAGGACACTAACAATACTAACCACCGGGATGTTGTCTTTGTTGATTCTGGTATTTCTGATTATAAATCATTAATAAAAGGCATTGCTCCAGGTTATGAGCTGGTTGTACTTGATACAGATAGGGATGGAGTTGAGCAGATTAGCCAATATTTGGCAAAACACACAAACCTAGATGCCATTCATATTGTTTCCCACGGCTCAGCAGGGCAGTTAAACCTTGGGGATGCCATTTTAAACCAAGAGACATTAAAACAGAGAGATTTAGAGATTAAGAGCTGGGGAGAAGCTTTAACCACTTCTGGAGATATTCTGCTTTATGGTTGTAGTATTGGAGAAGGTCAGGATGGGGAGCTATTTCTCACTAAATTGGCTGAATTAACCACTGCTGACGTTGCTGCCTCTATAGATGCAACAGGAGAGCAAAACCTAGGTGGGAACTGGGAGCTAGAGAGCCAAACAGGAACCATTGAATCTGTAATGGCATTTGATGTTCAGTCTAAAACAAAATTTACAGGAACTCTTGCAGCCCCGGAAGTAAAGGTAGAGGTCCAAAGTGGAGGGTTAGAGTTTGACGGGGTTGATGACAAGGTTGACGCTGGCACTATTAGCTTAACCAACAACGCCTTAACTGTTTCATATTGGTCACGTGTGGATACCTCAACCCAGTGGGAGCATACTGTTGAAATTGGTGGTGTAGAAAATGGTTTTTTTAGTGCAATCCGTATAGAGGTCGGTACCGAAGGACAAAGTTATGTTGCCATGGGTAGTGGTGCTACATTCACTTCAACATCAACTGCTGCTGCAGGCTGGACCTACGGAACTTGGCACCACACTGCTGTCACATATGATGGCAGCACCATAACTCTCTATGTAGATGGTGTCTCCAAGACAACAGTTGCTTCTACATTAGATATAACTGGGGGTGATGGCACAGCAATATTAGGGTCTTATGCAGGAACCAGCCGTTTTTTTGATGGGGCCATGGCGGATGTCCGGGTATGGAACACATCTTTAAGTGCAGAAGAAATTACCACCAGTATGACCAATACCTTAACAGGCAGTGAAACCAATCTGTTGGCTAACTGGATGTTAAATGATGGCTCCGGCACAACCCCAACCGATACCGCAGGCAACAACAATGGCACTTTAACTGGTGGTACATGGCTATCATCCGCAATCACCAGTTCCATTACCGCCTTTACCACAAACGAAGATACCGCCATATCCCAAGCCATGTCCACCTCAGATAGTGACGGGGACACTGTTACCCTAGCTATTCAAAACCAGGCCAGTAAGGGCACAGTGGCACTGGATACCAGTACAAATATTTGGACCTACACCCCATATGGCAATTATAACGGGTCGGATTCATTTATAATCCAAGGCACAGACGGCACTGGAAATACAACAACATATACCCCAACTATCACAATAAGTGCTGTAGATGATGCCCCGATATTTTATGACCCAAGCAACACATTAACAGTGTCCGGGGCTAGTTCCTATATAGAGGTTGCAGATGATTCGGCCCTGCAACTCAGCACCTATACTGTCAGCTTCTGGATCAAGCCCGATGCAGATGCTACGGCCTATGAGTTCTTGGTCGGTAAAGTTGATAGTGCTGGCGGAAATGCTTCTAGAAACTACAGTGTTTGGCTAGCAACGGATGAGACTACTCATCATTCCACTTATATAGATGGGGTGAACAAGTCTACCGATCCTCATTCCAACTCTCTGGTTGTCGATCAATGGACCCACGTGGCAATTTCCTACGATGGTTCGACAATGACATCCTATATAGATGGAAAGTTTGAAGCATCACTTATTTATACTGGAACCATCGTAACCAACACCGACAGTCTCTACATCGGTGGTGTACCAAATGCTACCGTCAACCAATTTACGGGTCAAATGGCTGATATCCGTATCTATAACACTGCTCAGAGCCAAAGCGAAATCCAAGCTGATATGATAGCCAGCTCCACTGGCAGTGAGTCAAATTTGGTCTATTACAGCCAAGGCACTACAAATAGTAGTAGTCAAATAACAGACCTTGCAACCACTTTGGGTGGAGATAATGTCGGCACAATTAACGGTACTATAACCTCAACTGCTTCTGGTCAAACTATAAATGAGGACAACACTTACACTTTCTCCAGCACCAGCTTGTTAAATGAGTTTGTCTATACCGATGTAGACGGTGACTCTTTTACTGGTATTCAGATTACATCCTTGCCAAGTAACGGCACATTAACCTTAAGCAATGTAGCTGTTAGTGTAGGAGATAACATTGCTAGTGCTTCCATTGCCAACCTCGTTTACACCCCTGATGCAAACTATAATGGCTCTGATAGCTTCCAGTTAAAGGCTTATGATAGCAACAGTAGTTTATCTTCTGCGGTTACTTTCAACTTGACTATTTCTGCGGTAAACGACACCCCTACATTGACTTATTCTTTAGGTACAGCTTTAGACTTTGCAGCAAATTCGGACTCTATATCCATAGGCAGCGGAACCAATAACTCACTGGCTATAGATGGAGATATGACCATGGAAGGTTGGTTTCAAGCGGATGTCCTTAACGGTTCTACTTTACTGACTTATTTTGTAAACGGTGAAAGCACAGCTACTAATGTTCTTTACGAGGCTTATATTGATGCAGCAGGTAACTTCCACTACCTCCATGAATATGACAACGGCACAAATGAAGATATATCTTTTGCTGCGGGAATAACCACCGGAACCTGGACCCACTTTTCTTTGGTTAGAGATACATCAGCTAAAAGCGTTTCCTTATACCTAAACGGTACTCTTTTCCAAACTCAGACCTATACCAATGCCCCAACTGGTGGCAGTAGTGCCGGGTTAATAATTGGTGCTGTTTGGGGAGCGGGAGAGTATGACGGTCGTATGGATGAATTTCGTATCTGGAACCAAACCAGAACCGCTAGTGAAATTCAAAATGATATGTATAGAACATTAACTGGCAGTGAAACCGGGCTTGTATCTTCTTGGCAGTTTGAGGAAGCAAGTGGCTCCACAGCATCAGATCAGAGCAGCTACGCCAACTCCGGCACAATAACCAACGCCTCATGGATAAGCAACGATAACTTAGCCACCACTGGTGCTGTGTTAAGCTACAGCGAAAATGATAGTGCCACCGTTATCAGTAATATATTTGCAATTACAGATGCAGATAATACCAACATTGAGAGTGCCACCATAACTATAAGCAGTAACTATCAAAGTAGTGAAGATACCCTAGCATTTACTAACACAGGCAGCATAAGCGGTTCATGGGACTCAACCACCGGGGTTTTAACCCTAACTGGCTCCGACACCCTAGCTAACTATCAAACTGCCTTAAACTCCATAACTTATTCCAACAACAGTGAAACCCCAAGCACAACTACAAGAACCCTTTCATTTGTAATAAACGATGGCACGATTGACTCTGCTACATTAACTGCAACTGTAGCAGTTACAGCTGTAAATGATGTTCCAACTTCAGCAAGTGCGACTATAACCACAAATGAAGACACTGCATACACCTTTGCAAGCAGCGACTTTAGCTTTAGTGATGCAGATGGGGACTCCCTATCATCAATCACCATAACAACTCTTGAAGGTGCAGGATCCCTTACCTTAAGTGGAGCTGATGTTACCCTTAATCAATCAATAACCGTGGCTGATATAACTGCCGGAAATTTAGTGTTTTCCCCTGCTAGTAACGGTAATGGCACAGGCTACGATAGTTTTGCTTTTTCGGTTTCAGACGGCACAGATAGCAGTGCAGCATCCTACACAATAACCATGGATGTAACAGCCATAAATGACGCCCCAACTGCAAGCAAGCAAACTGTAACCACCAATGAGGACACAACACACACTTTCACCTCTTCTGACTTTGGCTTTAGTGATGTAGATGGTGACTCTCTATCATCTATCACCATTACATCTTTAGAAAGTGTCGGCTCTCTTACCTTAAGTGGAAATGATGTCACCTTAAATGAATCTATTACAGTGGCTAACATCACTGATGGTAATTTATTATTTATCCCAACTTCCAATGGCAACGGCACAGGGTACGATAGTTTTGCATTTTCGGTATCTGATGGCTCAACTAGCAGTGTAGTGTCATATACCATGACAATGGATGTAACAGCAGTAAATGATGCTCCGACAACTAGCAGCCAGAGTGTTACTGCTTATGAAGATACAGCCTACACATTTGCCACTTCTAACTTTGCTTTTGTCGATACAGAAGATAGCTCATTATCAGGTATTAAAATAATATCGCTACCTGGTAACGGTACATTAACCTTAAGCGATGCTGTAGTTAGTACAGGTGATAGTATTGCTAGTGCTTCCATAGGTTTTCTTACCTACACCCCTTCAACCGACTATAACGGCTCTGATAGCTTCCAATTACAGGTTTATGACAGCGGTAGCAGTTTAACAGCAACTACTGATCTTCTGCTTACAGTTACTGGGGTTAATGATGCTCCTACAGCTTCTGCCAGCACTATTTCTTTTAGTGAAGACTCTTACTACACTTTTTCAAGTTCTAATTTTAATTTCAGCGATGTAGACGGTGACACCTTTACAGGTGTTCAGATAACATCATTACCAACAAATGGCACATTAACCTTAAATGACGTAGCCGTTACCACAGGAAGTAACATAATAACTGCTTCAATTGCTAACCTAGTTTATACACCTAATGAAAATTATAACGGCTCTGATAGCATCCAGTTTAAAGCTTATGATAGCAACAACAGCTTTTCTACTACATCTACCTTCAACCTAAGCGTTGCCCCAGTAAATGATGCTCCCAACACAACCACCAACACTATAGTTACCAATGAAGACACCGCCTACACTTTCTCAAGTTCTATTTTTAATTTCAGTGATTTAGACGGAGACTCATTAGCAGGTATTCAGGTTACATCACTACCTAACAACGGCACGTTAACCTTAAACAATGAAACCGTTATCGCAGGGGATAACATTGCCATTGCAGATATTGTTAACCTCGTTTATACCCCCGATGTTAATTATAACGGTTCAGACAGCTTAGTGGTAAAGGTTTATGATAGTAACAATGGTTTCTCAACTGGGGTTTCTTACTCTATAGCTATTGCGGCTGTAAGCGATGCACCAACTGCTTCTAATAGCACTATCACCATAGACGAAGACACTGCCTATAATTTTACCATCTCAGACTTTAATTTTAGTGATGGAGATGACGATTCATTTACATCACTAACCATAAAAGGGTTAGAAACATCTGGCAGCCTAACCTTGGATGGAGAAGATGTTACCCTTAACCAAACTATTACAGTTGCTAATCTAAACGCTGGTAAACTGATTTTTACCCCGGACAGTCATGATACAGGATCACCTTATGCTACTTTCCAGTTTTTAGTAGCTGATAGCACAAGCTCAAGCGTAGCTAGTTATACAGCTTCTATTAATGTTAATGGGATAGTAGTTCCAACACCTGATCCTGTTCTTATAGATACTCAAAGCTCTAGTGTTGGAGATGAAGAAGATGAAGAAGATGAAGAAGATGAAGAAGGTGAAAACAATGGAAATAACGGTGGCAGTATAAATATAGTTTTAGGTACAGGTGGCAGTAGTGATAATGAGGAAGAGATTATCTTAAGCGAAACATCTGAAATAGAACAGATTAACAGCGAGACAGAAGATACAACTACAGATCAAAATGTTGATTCTGCAAACAAAGCAGAAGCTATTTCCCAATCAGAGAAATTACGTGCCGAACTAAAAGCAGTATTAGCAGATAAGAGCACTGAAGAAATTGTAGAGGATCTCTTAAACAGCAAAAGCAAACTAAGCCAGGATGTTGGTTCTATACTAGATGTCTCATCTAGTGATGGTACACCCCCTTCACAAAACAATTTGGTTAAAACCTTTGAACGCCATAATGCAACCAATGAAGAGCAGATAAAACATATGCTGGTTTTTCAAAAGGTGCAAAAAGAGAACTACACCGAAATGTTCAAAGGGGCTTTAAATGAACTTGCCAATGAAGACCGCCCAAATCCATTTTTACAAACGCTAAATATTGAAGAGTCAGCCATTGCAAAATCCATTGGTGAATTAACCAGCGATCAAGTCGCTGTGCTTATCGGCACAAATGAATATAGAGATCCTATACCTGACTTAGAGACCCCAAACAACGATGTTAATGCCATTGAGAAAGTTTTGGCAAAAAAAGGTTTTCAGAATATAGTTTTGAATGATCCAACCTATAGTGAGGTTATTGCCCTGTTCCAAGCTTTAGGCAAAAAAATAGAGGCAGAGCAAAATCTTATGGTATACTACGCCGGACATGGCTATCAGAAAGAAGATACCGGAACCGGCTATTGGATATTAAAGGATTCTCGCGCTGATACCGCTGATAAATGGCTCTCTACCCGGCATATTTCCGACTTTTTAGGTCAAATTAAATCTAAACATACTTTATTAGTTTCTGATAGCTGTTTTTCTGGCACTTTAACCAACGAGCTTAAAGTGACTGCCGAGAGTTCAAACTTACCTGTTGAAGAGATTCAAAACCGCCGTTCGGTAATGGTGATGTCATCTGGAGGAGAAGAGCCAGTTATGGATGGTGGTGGTGATGGCCACTCTGTTTTTGCCAGAAGCTTTATATCATCACTATCTAAAGAGACCGACAAACAGGTTGGTTTTAAACTATTTGAGCAGATCCGCGATGAGGTTCATTCTAAATCACCCCAAACTCCACAATTTGGTGCCATGCTTTCTGCTGGACACGAAAAAGGTGGAGATTTTATTTTTTAGCTCTTAATTATAGGAGAATATTGTGAATAATATAATAAGTGGACAGAAAGGTTTTTTAACAACCCTGTTTTTTTTAATACTCTTTTTTGGAACAGTAGCAACACCCCTAAAAGCCCAAGCAACCAACATGATTGTTTTTAAGGTAAAAGGGGTAAACTTAACACCGGGTCAATCCATTAATGCAAAACAAAACCTGGTTTTAACTGAGCAACAAAGCATATCTATGATTGCTCCCAACGGTCAGATAATAAATATATCTGGTCCTTATAACGGCCCAGCTGCTGCAAAAGTAGAGCAGACAAATAGCGGTTTAGCAAACGCTTTGAGTGTTCTTGTCTCAAGCCGTGGCTCAAATAACGAAAGCCTTGGAGCAAGCCGGGATGCCACTTCATCTATTGCTGCTGCTCAAAAATATGGTTTTGTTCCAACCCCATGGTTAATTGATGTTACCCGCTCTGGTGACCACTGTTTATGGAAAAGTAAACGCCCGGTTTTATGGCGTCCAGATGTAAGCCAAAGCAGTCGTATAAAGATGAACATTGGTGAAAACATATGGCAGGCAAGTGCTAAATGGACTGCAAGATACAGCAAGATGGTTGCCCCTCCCAATATGCCTTTATTAGATGGAGAAATTTACCGTTTCGAGTTAGATAACAACAAAACAATCGCCAAATTGCATATTATTCCCGCAGAGGTATCTTCCGGTCCAGTTTTAGCAGCTTGGATGAATGAAAAAGGCTGCAAATCACAGGCATTATCTCTATTAAACACCATGTGAAAAATTTAAAAATACAAATAAGAATACAGTAGTAAAAGGCAATTTAAAGGTTTCTACTATCTTGCATAGTTTTAAGAAACTTGCCCACAAGAATGCTTCTTTTTGGTATGGCCCAGTTATTTTCAATACACCTTTAATACAATACAATAACAAACATTTACCAGAAGCATATTAGATTCAGGAGAAGCTCTCGATGAATAATTTTAACGATACAC
>JADGBW010000207.1 GCA_015231305.1 Magnetococcales bacterium
GCCTCTTCCATATAATGTGTAGTCAGAAGTAAAGTAACGCCCTTTTCACGTAAGGCTCGCAACCTCTGCCAAATCAGATGCCGAGCCTGCGGGTCCAAGCCTGTTGTTGGTTCATCCAAAACAATAAGATCTGGAGAAGCAACTAAGGAACGGGCGATCATTAAACGTCGCATCATTCCTCCTGATAACTCTCTAACCATGGCATCTTTACGGTCTTCTAACTGAGCAAAACTAAGTAGCTCATCCATTTTAGCCTTAACTTCACTGTCTGAAAGGCCAAAATAACGACCATAAACTAATAAATTATCGCCAATAGAAAGATCTGGGTCTAAATTATCCTCTTGGGGAACCACACCAATTTTTTTTGGTAAGGTTGGATGTTCAGGGTACATAGGTTGACCAAACAGCTCCAGGCGACCACTATCAAGGTCGGTCATGCCGATGACCATACCTAGTGTTGTCGACTTACCTGCTCCATTAGGACCAAGAATACCAAAACACTCTCCTGTGAGAATTTTAAAATCAATTCCATTTACCGCTTTATGACCAGGATACTCTTTTGTTAACCCAGCTGCCAAAACTACCTCTGCCATAACGCCCCCAAATTTTTTTTAAACTAAATTCAGTAGTTAAAAACATACACATAGTACAAGCTTTTGATTTTTCTAACATAACTATAAAATACAGCCACCATATTGGTGATAATAATTTTTCCTGTTATACTAGCCGCATCAAAATATTGTACAAAATGCGAACTTCTAACTACTAAATATGGGTTTAAGAATTGTAGATAAAAAATATCTTCGGTATCTTGTTACTAACGGCGAGAATAATCAACCATATCTCCCGTATATTTCATAAACACACTATAAAACCCAAACAGTTTTACGAAATATCCAGAATTTAACTCAAAAAGGTTTAAGATGAAATTATTAAACAGCGAGCAGATGCGTATTGCCGACAATAGAACCATAAAGGAAATTGGCCTACCCGGTGTAGTGCTTATGGAAAATGCAGGTGCTGGTGTCACTAGAATTTTAAAAAACCGCTGTTTGCAATGGAAATCAAAACAGATAGTAATTTTGGCTGGGGGGGGGAATAATGGCGGAGATGGTTTTGTCATCGCCCGTCGTTTGTTACAGAGTGGAGCTAGAGTCTCTCTTTTATTATTTAGCAAAGAGGATACACTACAAGGTGATGCCCTCCTCCACTTCCAAGTTTTTAAAAATTTAGGTGGCAGAATAAAAGAGATAACCAGCCCACAACATTTAAAATCAATTCAATCCACAGTTGTTCACTCCTGTGTTGTGGTTGATGCTATATTTGGTACAGGCTTAACCCGCCCGGTTGAAGGGGTGATAGCCCAAGCATTTAAAATTATTAACCAGTTACAAACCCCCATTTTAGCTGTTGATATCCCTTCTGGTGTTTGTGCTAACAGCGGCAATATATTGGGTTGTGCTTTAAGTGCAAATTGGACAGTTACCTTTGCTGCCCAAAAAATTGGCCACTGTATTAATCCCGGTGCGAGGCTTTGTGGTGAAATAATTACTATCCCCATTGGTATACCATCTGAGTTTATAGATTCTGATAACCATACCGTAGCTAGAAATCAACTAGATGATTTAAACATTCCCAACCGCAAAGCAGATGGTCATAAGGGAGATTTTGGCCATCTACTAATTGTTGCTGGTAGCGAGGGTAAAGAGGGAGCAGCAACTTTAACAGCTTTAGGGGCATTAAGAACTGGCCCAGGACTTGTCACGGTTGCCACACCCAAGCCATCTCGCCAAATTATTGCGGGAAAACTCACAGAAGCCATGACCATACCCCTACCTACTGAAGGGGATCAACACGACCATGCGACTAATTGGGTAGATAACATCCAAAACTCAGAAATTAATCCAAAAGCCATGGCAATAGGGCCAGGGCTTGGAACCCACTCTAACCTTGCAATTTGTATTCAAGCTTTAACCATAAAATGGAATGAAATTCCTATTATACTTGATGCCGACGCTTTAAACTTATTAGCAATATCTGGTGGAGAAATTCAATTTATTACTCAACAGCGCACCTCTCCTCTTATTCTCACCCCTCACCCTGGTGAGTTAGCCCGGCTTTTACAACTTAGCGTTGGGGAAATTCAGCAAGATCGTCTGGGTATTGCAGTAAAAACAGCTAAAAAATGGCAAGTATGGTTAGTTTTAAAAGGAGCAGATACCATTATAGCTTCCCCCGATGGCAGAGCCTGGATAAATGATAATGGCAACTCAGGCTTAGCCTCTGGTGGTAGTGGTGACCTACTAACGGGAATTATTGCGGGCCTCATAACACAAGGATGGCCTATTGAAACAGGTGTACGCTGTGGGGTTTGGCTTCATGGAGCAGCTGCTGATGCTGCTGTTGCAGATGGTAACAGTGAATCAGGACTGTTAGCCCAAGATCTATTGCCATATGTAATAAAACTTCAAAGCACTCTAATGAATGGTTAATAAAGATTATTTTAATAGGTTTGTTACATTATAAGGCTAATAACCAGAAAAAGATTCTTTGTGTAGCACACCGTTTGAGCTATAACATCTAAATATTAATGAAATACTAGTTATAATATTAACGGCTCAACTTTTAAATATTATTTTTAATGTTATCAAACTGTTCCATTAAATATCACTACATCCTATGTTACATTATTTAGCAAACATGTTTGATATTTATAGGCAAGATTGCTCGTTAATCTGTAATATTTGCTAAAATCGAAAGTAATCTTGCTACAACGGTTAACATATAGATATTCAAGAATATCATTAATTTAGACTTTTTTACCTAAAATTTCATCTCTATCTAAACTAAGTTTCTAAGTGAGTGTATAAATGTCAGCTAAAGCAACCTCCCAAGATCCAGTATTTCAAACAGACGCAACAAAACAGATACAAGAAGAGATAGAGACCCGCTGTTCTTTGAATCCTGATTTTGCGCAAAGGATAGGAAATTTTGGTTTTATAGAGCTAGAAGATAGTTGGGGAGATGAAGCTACAATTATCAATACAGCCCGTATTTCTACCACGAACCATCGTTTAGAAAATTTAGAAGATTTTGCAGATAAAGATCGTAAGCTACTGTATCACTTACTCTCCCATAACCACGGAACCCCATTTGAGACAGTCCACATTCGCTGGCGTGTTATCGCCCCAATATTTGTTTTGCGACAGTGGATGCGCCATAGAATATGCTCATTTAATGAGTTTTCTCAACGTTACCGCATGCCAATATCCGCTTATTTTATACCTGATGCTCAAGCCAGAACCGTAGATGGGTTTAAGGTTATTACTGATGAGCAGACTGAACGTTATGAGAAGTTGATGAACTCTCTTCATGAGTTTTATCAGACAGAGTATGCGGAAGTTTGCCAAAGGCTGGATGCAGCCGAAGCCAGTGGTGAGATAAAAAAAATTGCTGGAGGTCGTAACCCCTACAGGGCAAGAGCTAGAGAACTCTTACGCAACGCCATGCCAGTATCTACCTACTCAGACCTATACTGGACTATTAACTTCCGCTCCCTTATGAACTTCTTTGCTCTACGATGCAAACCAGATGCCCAACAAGAGATCCGCCAATTTGCAGATAGTGCATATAAAATGTTTGAATTACGCTTCCCATTATTGGCCGAAACTATGAATAGAGTGATAGAAGAGAGGTCACAAAAAGAGGGGTAAACATGCAATATTGATTATAATCAAGAAACATAAGCATCTTTTTTGTTGTAATTTTGTCTGTATTATCAAAGATCTGCACATTAATTTCACTTTTTATGAATTTTTTTGTTGCAATTTAAAAACAAGAGTCTCATATTAGCATTTAATAATATTCGAATGAAGCAATAATTCATGTGTGAATTTATTGAAAAATTTGGCAGCAAGAAGACTATTTAGTAAATTAGACCTAGCTTTCGTTTTAGTTCAGAGCCATAATGGAAGCTTGACTTTAATGTTAAGGTACATAATTGATGGGGGTGTGAACTGATCACAAAGAGTCATGAAACAGCAATACAGAGCTTTGCGAATTTCAACTTTAGCAAGCATTTCAACAGCTTTTTCGATCATGATTCCACTCTTAGCAACAATGACTGTTGTTCCAGACGATGCCATTGCCGACTCTTCTAACAAGAAGAATGGAACCCAAAAGCTAGGCAAGCAGATGGGTAGCTTTATGAACTCGTTTATGGAAGGACTTGAAGAGCAAAACGGTACTAAACAAAATGGGGAACTAAATCCCAAAGGTTTAACTCGAAGCAAAACTCTTCATAGTCGCCGAAATAGTTATGACCCTTGGGGGGCGGCAAGAACTGATAGATATAGCAGAGCCTATCGTTATGATCCCTGGGGAGCAACAAGAGACAACAGTGGTTTAATAAGGTTTGCAGATCGAGACTGGGCGCATCAAAAGCGGTATTATGGAGATGGTATTGGGCCTTGGCAAAACCAAAGAGGCTACAATAATTACTACGACCCATATTATGGCAGTAATTACCAAAACCAGTATCGATATAATGAACACAATTGGCCTGATCCATCATATGGAGCCCCCTATGATAGAAACAGGTACGATGGATCAGATTGGAGAAGATAGTTAAGTTTCTTTTATCTGATATTTTAGAGGTTAATTGTTAATGCACAGAACGACCATTAAGATGTTGTCCATAGCCACTCTTGTTATTGGCTTTGGACTTACAAATTCTCCAAAGTCAGCAGAAGCTTGGGGGGGAGGTCCAGGTGGCTGGAATAACGGCAACTACGGGAATAATGGCGGGAACAATAACTTTAACAACTGGAACAATGGTTGGAATAACGGCAATAACTGGAGCAACCTTGCTGAAGGTATTGTTCGTGGTAATGGCCGGGTAAAAGTTGAAGTTTATGGCGATGTAGATATGGATGCCATGACAGATGGAAATTGGAGCAACTTTATGGATAACGGTTGGACTAATCAAAACAACAACCGCTCCGGAAATTTTTTCAACAATGGAACTAACAATGGTTGGGGTGGTCCCAATCGTTTTGGGCCTAACAATCGGGGTGGTCCCGGCGGTTGGGGACCCGGTGGCCGGGGAGGTCCTGGC
>JADGBW010000016.1 GCA_015231305.1 Magnetococcales bacterium
CAAATTGATTAATACATTATTCAAGGAACAGCACCATGCAACTACCAACAATAGCTTCAATTTTTGTTCCTCCTAAATCTATTCCAATTCTCATTGAGATATTCTACCTATTTTTTTTAACTTTTTAAAAGTGTATAAAAATTTAATTTAAAGTTACAGCAGCATAATAGAAGCATTATTTTTTGTAAGTCTTGAAATCTCTATATGTAATACCTATTTCCAAATAAGACAAATTGATATTGGTAAAAAAGTATTGGAGAAAAAAATGCAAGAAGAGAAACTAACTTTAAAATCTCGTGAAGCAATACAACATGCAATTGGTGTAACAGCAGCAAGAAAGCACCAGATGTTAGAGCCAGAACATCTTATGGTTGCACTTTTGGACCAGGGTGAGGGGTTAGTACGTCCCATACTAGAAAAAGTGGGAGTTGTTGTCGAGCGTATGGCTGGAGAATTAAACCAAGAACTAGAACGTTTTGTCAAAGTTGGTGGCAATGGAGCTACTCAGGTGGTTTATTCTCGGCGTATGCAGGGTATATGGGCTAGTGCTGAAAAAATTGCTGCTGACATGCGAGATGCCTTTATATCTACCGAACATTTTTTACTTGCTATGAGTCGGGAAAATGAAGGATCTGTTGCTCGTATTTTAAGTTATTCTGGTGCTGATTATAATACAATTTTTGATGCTGTACAGAAAATGAGAGGAGGGCAAAAAATAACAACTGCTGACCCTGAAGGAAGTTTTCAAGCTCTAGAAAAATATGCTCGTGATCTTACAGCCCTGGCCCGTGAAGGAAAGCTTGACCCGGTTATTGGTAGAGATGAGGAGATCCGCCGTACTATGCAAGTACTCTCAAGGCGGACAAAAAATAACCCAGTTTTAATAGGTGAACCTGGTGTTGGCAAAACAGCAATTATTGAAGGACTGGCCCTAAGGGTGGTTAGAGGTGATGTGCCTGACTCACTTAAAGATGTGCGTTTTGCAGCTTTGGATATGGGGGCACTTATTGCTGGTGCAAAATTTAGGGGAGAATTTGAAGAACGTTTAAAGGCACTGTTGCGTGAGGTAGAAGCGGCAGGGGGTAAAGTTGTACTATTTATTGATGAGATGCATACCCTGGTAGGTGCTGGTCGTACAGATGGCGCAATGGACGCATCTAACCTGCTAAAACCTGCCCTGGCTCGTGGTGACCTGCACTGTGTAGGGGCCACAACTACTGAAGAATACCGCAAACATGTAGAAAAAGATGCAGCACTAGAGCGACGCTTTCAACCTATTGTAATTGCAGAGCCACAAGTAGAAGATGCTATATCTATTTTACGGGGTATAAAAGATAAATATGAGATCCATCACGGTGTACAAATTAAAGATGAAGCGGTAATAGCAGCTGTTACACTTTCTAACCGTTATATTGCTGACCGTTTTTTGCCGGATAAAGCCATAGATTTAATAGATGAGGCAGCAGCACGAATCCGTATGGAGGTTACATCTAAACCCCAAGAGATAGATGATATAGACCGAAAAATTTTACAGTTAGAGATTGAAGCAATTGCACTGAATAAAGAGAAAGACAGTGGGGCTAAAGAGCGGTTGCAAAATGTTGAAAAATCACTAGCTGACTTAAAAGAAAAATCTAATGGGTTAACACTGCGTTGGCGTAAAGAGAAAGAAGCAATTGATAATCTCAACTTAATAAAAGAGAACCTGGAAAAAGCCCGGTTAAATATGGCTAATGCAGAACGAGACGGGGATTATTCCCGGGCTGGAGAGTTGAAGTTTGGGTTGATTCCTGACCTTGAAGCTAAGTTGGTTGAGGCAGGCAAAACTAGAGAAGACGGTATTTTGCAAGAGGAGGTTGGAGAGCAAGATGTTGCAAAAATTGTTGCTCGCTGGACCGGAATACCTGTCGCTAGAATGTTAGAAGGAGAGCGAGCTAAATTGTTGGATATGGAAAACCGACTGGCTAAGAGAGTTATTGGGCAACAAGAAGCTTTGGAGTCTATAGCTAAAGCAGTGCGAAGAGCTAGGGCAGGGTTGGGAGATCCCAACCGACCTATTGGCAGTTTTCTGTTTTTAGGGCCAACAGGTGTGGGGAAAACTGAGCTAAGTAAAGCGTTAGCACAATTTATGTTTGATGATGAAAATGCAATGGTGCGCTTGGATATGTCTGAGTATATGGAAAAACATGCGGTGGCAAGGTTAGTAGGAGCACCGCCTGGTTATGTGGGGTTTGATGATGGGGGGCAACTAACCAAAGCAGTACGTCGTAACCCCTATAGTGTGGTGTTGTTAGATGAAATTGAAAAAGCACATCCAGAGGTATTAAACCTGCTTTTGCAAGTGATGGATGAAGGAAGGTTAACAGATAGCCAGGGAAGAACTGTAGATTTTAGCAATACTGTTGTTATTATGACTTCCAATATTGGTAGCGAAAAAAGAGAAGATTTTGCAAGTATAGAAAAGGAAGCCATTCGCAATCATATGATGAAAATTTTGCGTGGATATTTCCGCCCAGAATTTCTCAACAGGCTGGATGACTTTATAGTTTTCTCTTCTCTTACCAGGCAACATATGGATGCCATAGTAGATATTCAGCTAGATAACCTGCGAAAGTTGTTAGACGTACATAAAATATCTCTGAATGTTGATAAGTCTGCTATGTCTTTATTGGCTGATGAAGGATTTGACCCAGAGTTTGGAGCACGACCTTTAAAAAGGGTAATTCAACGTTTATTACAAGACCCCCTAGCTGAAGCTATGCTGGCAGGAAAAGTTTTAAACGGAAACAAAGTTGAAATAACAAAACCCACAGATCATACACTGCATTTACAGTTTTTATAATAAAATTTTAAACTGTAATTTACTTTTGATAATAGATCTTTTTTGCTTAAAATTTCAGATAATTAAATAGCCATATCCTAATAGTAGCATTGCCTACCTTATGATATGGCTATTGCCTTTAAAAAAAAGCATAGTTTTTAGTGGTTTACTCAATTGACATATACCTGTTTTTTTTGTCTGGTTTAATAATATTGGTGATAAGATTTTAAATAGTTTTTTCTCAAATATTTTTAATATTTTGTAGTCGTTGGGTGCATTCTAAGTGTTATGGTTCTCTTGAGGTAAAAAATGTCGTTAGCAAATATAAAAATGTAAGCTATTTAAGAGTTATCTCTGGGTATGTTTTTTTGCAAGACAGTTGATAAATCACTCATTGATAAAGGCTTCATCAGCAGCTCTCTAATACCAACCTTTTGAGCTTTTTTGGGTGTTACTGTCTGACTGAAACCAGTACATAGAAAAACAGCAATATCTGGTTTTATGGCAAGTATTTTTTTTGCTAAATCTATTCCAGTAATATGTGGCATTGCTTGGTCTGTAATTATACCATCAAACAAGCTAGGGTTTTGTTGAAATTTCTCAAGGGCTTCTCGTGGGTCAGTTGTTGATATAACAGTATAGCCCATAATTTCTAACTGTGTTACACCAAGTTCTACCAATGCTGGTTCATCATCAACTAATAAAATGGTTTTATTTGTATTTATATGTGGTTCAATTAAACTTGACGTGTTGTTATTATTTTGAGATGTAGTAGTTAGTTCTGGAAAATAGACCTTAATAGTGGTTCCTTTATCAATTTTTGTATCTACCTCAATTGCCCCTTTATGGTTTTGCACAATTCCATGTACAACAGAAAGTCCAAGGCCAGTTCCTTTGCCAATATCTTTGGTAGTAAAAAATGGATCAAATATTCTCTCTATATTTTCTGATGTTATACCAGGGCCATTATCTGTAACAATAAACAGTACATATGGACCTTGGGATATTGATAGACTTTGTGCTTTAGCTTTGCTGACTTCAATAGTGCTAAGAGAAACATTCAAACGGCCTCCGCTCTCTGTCATTGATGATGAAGCGTTAGAACAGAGGTTTAAGATAAGTTGATGAAGGTTTGCTGCGTCTGCATTTATTTTGCTTTGGGGTGCGTTATAATTGCTTTCTATAAAAATATTTGCCGGTACTGTTGAACGAATAAACTTCATTGTTTCTTGCAATAAAGGGGTTATCTCTATTGGTTTCATTTCATATTCAGATTGGCGACTAAAAGATAGTAGCTGAGAAACCAGATCTTTAGCGCGAAGCCCAGCTATATAAACTTGATCTAAATATTTGTATGTTTTTTCGTTCTTATCAGTTTTGTTTAGTGCAAGCTCGGTAAACCCAATTATAGAGCCAAGAATATTGTTAAAATCATGGGCAATTCCCCCTGCCAATGTGCCAATAGATTCCATTTTCTTAGCTTGGCGAAGCTGAGTTTCTAGTTTTCTTTTCTCAGAGATATCTGATAAAAGACAGTGGTTTTGGAATGTTTTTTCTGATGTTTTATGTGATACGCGTCCCTCAAAAGATATATGAACTTTGCTGCCATCTTTTCTAACCATTTCAAACTCTATATCATGGCACTGTCCTGTTGACTTTAATTGCGAAAATTTTGTATTGAAAAGCTCTTTATCTTTTTCTATTAAAAAATCACTAAATTTGTTTCCTAAAACATCACTTTGTGAATAGCCAAAAATATTCAGCCAAGGATTGTTAATAGCTATTATTTTTCCTTCATTATCTAAAGATTGATATGCTTGGGGAGCATTTTCATAAAGATGACGAAAATGGTTTTCGCTATCTTTTAATATTTTGACAGTTTGTTTATGATCCTCAACTTTTTTAGCTAAAGCATCACGAGATAAAGAGGTGGTTTGTAGATTATCGTTTATTTTATTTAAAGCTTGGGCAAGGCGACCTAATTCATCTTTATTTTCTATGGTAGCTAAAGCATTATAATTTCCATCTTCAGTATGTTTAATTATATATTTTAACTGTTCAGAGTGTTTAGCTAGCCTTCTTGTTAGCAGCCAAGAAAAAAAAGTTATTACTCCAAATAAAGCTAAGCCAGCCCAAAGCAATAGTTGGGTAATAAGGTGGTTATTTTGATTGAGGTAATAGTAAATACCTGAGATTATTGGCAAGGAGATGATGCTAAAAGTAAAAATTAGCAAGGCAAGTTTGTTTTGTAACCTCATGATAACCACTCCAAGCGATTTAAACCAATAGCGTAATAGTGTTATCCGTATAGCAACATCCCTTTTTATAAAGAACAGTAACTATCATCAATATATTTTACAAACATTATGTTCTTCTAATGTTTAGATAGCAAGAACGAGTTTAAATCTATTTGAGGAATTTATCCGCACTTTACAAGCACAACCTCTTGACTAACCAAATAAAAAATAAACCATCATTATCTCCAAAAGGTAACTGTAAAATTTTCTTGTTCATTAAAAAACCAACATATTTTACCAAAAATGTTCTTCCAACTGCCAAATTTGTGGTTAAAAGTTTTTTGGTTATCTCTTTAACATGAGCATGTATGGCAAATTAATGCGTTAAAATTTAAATCTTTATAAAATTGCTATATGACAGTTTGTAGTGGCTTGTTAGAAATGTTATTATTTAATATGGTGTGTTTAAGGCAAATGAAATTTTATAACACACTGTACAATAAACTATTTAACAAAAAAAAGAACTAACTATCAGTATATAATCGTAAGGATTTTTGTAAAAACCGATGGATACCATAATAGATAAATATTGCCTTATGATTGTTTTTGGTAACGGCGTAAAAAGATGGAAATTCTGCTCATGACACCAGACTTTTGGCGTGGTAAGCGGGTTTTAATTACTGGTCACACGGGTTTTAAGGGAAGTTGGCTGGCTTTATGGCTTGCAAAATGTGATGCTCAGGTTATTGGCTATTCCTTAGATCCGCCAAGCAGTCCTAATTTATATGAATCAGCTAGAGTTTCAGATTGTTTAACCTCCATAAAGGGAGACCTTAACGATCTAGATTTGCTGACTAAAACCATAGAGAAATATACCCCTCAATTTATTTTTCATCTTGCTGCTCAATCTTTAGTTCGGCAATCTTACTACGACCCTGTTGAGACATACATGACCAATGTAATGGGCACAGTGCATCTATTTGAAGCTGTGCGTCGTACAAAAAGTGTCCGTGTTGTGGTTAATATCACCTCTGATAAATGTTATGAAAATATGGGGTACGATAGGGGGTACAATGAAAACGATCCTATGGGGGGGCATGACCCTTATAGTAGTAGCAAGGGGTGTTCTGAACTAGTCGCTGCTGCCTACCATAACTCTTTTTTTCAGTCTTCTATCAACAATAACAATCCTGTTGCATTGGCCTCTGTGAGGGCTGGTAACGTTATTGGTGGGGGAGATTGGGCCAAAGATAGGCTTATTCCAGATATTGTCACATCATTTATAAATAAAAAACCAGTTGAGATAAGAAACCCCAACGCTATTAGACCTTGGCAATATGTATTAGAGCCTTTGGGTGGTTATCTACTTTTAGCAGAAAAATTATGGGAAAACGGCAGCGAGTATGGTGGTGGATGGAACTTTGGACCAGAGGACAAAGAGGGTTTGTCAGTTATCAATATCCTAGAATCTATGGCTAAACTTTGGGGTAGTGGTGCTACATGGAACATACAACCTGGTAATCACCCCCACGAGGCTCAGTACTTAAGGCTAGACTGTTCAAAAGCTCGAACTAAAATAGGCTGGGAAACCCGCTGGAATATTTATGATGGCCTTGCTGCAACCGTTGATTGGTACCGAGATTTTGCCAAGAATAGTGATACCCATGAACTTTGTTTAAGCCAGATCGATCAATTCATGTCATCTTCAACATACGAAACAAAAAAAAACTAAACTACCTCCAAATTATTAAGGCCAATTAAATTGGATAAGAGACAAATCAGAGATAAAATCCTCTCCCTAGTAGAAGATTACGCTAAGTTAGCTTATGAGGATAAAAAATTTGAGCCTGACTCCTCTCCTGTTCCTCCTTCTGGTAAGGTAATAGGTGCTCCTGAGTTGCAAAACTTAGTTGAGGCATCATTAGATGGTTGGTTTACTACAGGTCGTTTTAATACAGAGTTTGAACAAAAACTAGGTAGCTATCTTGGTGCAAAACATGTTTTAACCACAAATTCAGGCTCATCTGCTAATCTTCTAGCTTTAACAGCCCTAACATCTCCTCTACTTGGCGACAGAGCCTTAATGCCGGGTGATGAAGTTCTAACAGTTGCGGCAAGCTTTCCCACAACAGTAAACCCTATTGTTAATAACGGTTTAATTCCCCTGTTTGTTGATATTGAAATACCTAGCTATAATATTGATATTTCCCGTATAAAAGAGGCTATTTCCCCAAAAACAAAAGCAATTATGATAGCCCATACATTGGGTAACCCATTTAACTTAGAGCAAATAATGCAAATTGCCCAACAACACAACATGTGGGTAGTGGAAGATTGTTGCGATGCTTTGGGGTCAAAATATAACGGGCAGTTGGTAGGCAGTTTTGGTGATATTAGCACTCTTAGTTTTTTTCCTGCTCATCACATAACCATGGGAGAAGGGGGAGCTGTATTTACCAATTCAGCAAAGTTGCGACGTATAGTACAGTCTTTAAGAGACTGGGGGCGAGATTGCCATTGTGACCCAGGTGTAGATAACACCTGCGGCAAGCGGTTTGATAAACAATATGGCAGGCTACCCTATGGTTACGACCATAAATATACCTATTCGCACTTAGGCTATAACCTAAAAATCACGGATATGCAGGCTGCAATAGCTCTAGCACAGTTGGACCGTCTTGACGATTTTACCAAGGCGAGAAAAGCAAATTTTAATTACCTAAAAGAGCAACTACAAGATCTCCAAGAGTTTATAACTCTACCTGAAGCAACCCCCAACAGCGATCCATCTTGGTTTGGTTTTACCATCACCCTAAAACCGTCCGTTACTCAACCTCGTCAAGAGCTACTGAAATTTTTAGACAAGCACAAAATAGGTACAAGGTTGTTGTTTTCAGGAAATATAATAAACCAACCATATTTTAAAGATATACCCTACAGGTCTCACGGCCCCCTAGAAAACACAAACACAGTAATGAACCGCACCTTCTGGCTAGGTGTGTACCCTGGTTTAAATGAAGAAATGTTGAGGTTTGTCAGTGATAAATTGCACGAATTTTTTCAAGGTTAATATTGGTTTTTAAAATCTATATTACAGGGAATGGTTTTATTGTTGGTTAGTATAAATTATTGTTTTATAAATATGTATAGATCTTTTTAAGAATCCACCTTTTTAAAAGAGAAATTCTTATGGCCAAAATAGCTTATTATTACAGTTACGAATAAAATTACTCCTTGGGTTACAACCGGATGAATTTGTAGTAGCTCTACCATTAGGGCCATAATAATTAGGCTTATAATTGCGCTTAATCCGTATACTACATATACCCGTAGATACTCTTTTAATATATTGCCTTTGGATTTAAAAACAAATAGTCGGTAGACTATGAACGAATTTGTAATTGCAGCTATATTGCTTATTATTGCTAAGATAATATAGTGGACTTGTTCTGAGAAATAATAGTAGATAGTGGCAAAAAATAGGAAGCCAAAAAGTGTGTTGTAGGCTCCGCCAATAAGATAACGGATGAATTGGGCGTTTTGGCTTACTAAATTGCTAATATAACGTATCAATGTTTAACATCGTTGCAATTGTTTGTGTTTTTTAGTTCTAACAGCATTTTTATCTGCTCCAAAAAATAAACTGGTACTGTTTAACATTCAGTAGCTGTTAATCTGACTCATTTTAGTATAGCATTTTTGATGAGAATTCAACCTAGATTCGGCAGTTGACAGTGTGTACTTGGCTTAAAATGTTGGTGTATCTGGGGTGTCATTTCAAATTACAATTACCTTGTTGTCTATAAGGTATATCCATTTATATGCTTGGTTAATCAATAGCTTGTGTCAGTTACTTAGCGACAACTGCTGTTTATAGCTTTAAGTGTTTATATTTTTATAAGCCTTGCATTTATAGGCTTTGCTATACAAACTATTTTTCAAATTGTTCTTCTTATCCTCTGCTGGTAAATAAATATATGAATATTGAAAATCCCATAAAAAACTGCCGGATTTGTGGAGGTCTTCTTTATATAGAGCCACTGTTACGTTTAGAAAATATGCCCAAAGCTGCGCAGTTTTTTCCTTGTGAAAATATGTTGGCAAATGAGGCTGGTAGCAACCTTGAAGTTTGCCAATGTTCGGCTTGTAACCTAATTCAGCTAAATAGCCAGCCTGTACACTATTATAAAGAAGTTGTGCGTGCTTCGGCTTATTCACAAGAGATGGAAAGCTATCGCTTACAGCAGTTTGCAGATTTTGCAAACACATATAAGCTAACAGGTAAAAAAGGGATTGAGATAGGCTGTGGACGTGGGGAGTACCTGAAACTCATCAACAAAGTTGGAATTGATGCCTATGGTTTGGAGTATGGTAAAAATTCAGTTAAACAATGCCACAAAGATGGTTATAAGGTTTTCCAAGGTTTTGTTGAAGATGTAGGATATCAACTGCCAGAAGCTCCGTATGATACATTTTTTAGTTTAAATTGGTTAGAGCATTTACCTAAACCTCACTTAACACTACGTGGAGTTGCCCAAAACCTAAGCCCGAATGCGGTGGGTTTAGTAGAGGTTCCAAACTTTGATATGATTTTGGCTAACAACCTGTTTTCAGAATTTATTAATGATCATCTATTTTATTATACCAAAGAGACTTTCACCCAGTTGCTTTTAATATCTGGTTTTGAAATAGTTGAAATTAAGCCTGTATGGCATAACTATATTATATCAGCCACTGTAAAAAAGAGGGCAGCAACAAACTTTGAAAAATTAACAAATTTTCAAGAAAAAATTAACTTAGAAATACAACAATATTTAAAAAAATACAGTAACAAGAGAGTAGGTATTTGGGGGGCTGGACATCAGGCTTTAGCGGTTATAAGTCTTTTAAAATTACAAGATAAAATCTGTTATGTAGTTGATTCTGCCAAATTTAAACAGGGTAAATACACCCCTGCCAGCCACCTGCCAATTGTTAGCCCAGACCACTTAGTAAAAGAGCCTGTAGATGCTATTTTGGTTATGGCAGCAAGTTATTCAGATGAAGTTGCAAGAACAATTAGGGATAGTTATGATAAGGCTATAGATGTAGCAATATTACGTGAATATGGCCTTGAAATATTGGTTTAAAAAAATGTCAATAAAAAAAGCTATCACCCAAGTTGAAGCCATAGAGAAAGACCCCGCTCAAGGGCTGTCTGACGATGTTTTTTACATGGTTAGCCGCCTTACTCCCTTAGTTAATGTAGACCTTCTTATACGTGATGAAAAAAGACGTGTTTTGTTGACTTGGCGGTCTGATATATACCACGGTAGTGGCTGGCATATTCCTGGGGGTATTTTACGATATAAAGAGACCTTTGCTACAAGGCTAAATGCAGTTGCTGCTAATGAACTACAAACAACAGTAAGTTTTTCTGAAGAGCCACAAAGTATACAGCAAAATTTTAATAACATAGCAACTAGAGGTCACTTTGTATCACTGCTTTTTGACTGTAAATTAACCGGCAAGCTGCCAGATAATATGGAATTTACGGTTGATTCTCCAAAGGCTGGAGAGTGGTGCTGGTTTAAACAGGCCCCTGAAGACCTGCTTAAAATACATAAAAAAATGTATTCTTCTCTATTTTCTTAATATTTATATTTAAAGGTTTGTAATTATTCAAATCTCTTACCTGTAACATAGTCTTCATCATCAAAAACTTCGTTTAGTGGAACAGGAACAGGCTTGCCGTACATTCGGTGCATTTTAGCTTCAATAAATGGGTCGCTTTTATTGCCTACCAAACAGAGATGTTTTTTACCATAAGTAAAAGATTTTAAGGCTAGCCCACGGTTGATTATCTTATCTAGTGGTTCTTCAAAAAAATTGCCTAGAGAGGTATGTGTGTAAGGGCAGGGCATAATATCGCCATATTTGGTAACAGATACCATTCTTTTAACAGCAATACACCCTATATCAATACCATAACCTGGGGTTAAATGCGTAAATACATTGTATTCTTCACCAAGTTTATGCACATAGTCCCACTCTTCATCACCACATAAAACTTCCATTCGGCCCTCCCAAGCACCAACAGGTTTGGCAAATGTTACGTAGGTTCCTACTCCTTTGCTTTTGGCAAACTCTAGATAGTCTAAAAACTCTTGAGATTTACAGCGTTCTTTCCAAATTACAGTTTGAAAAATAAGGTTTAAACCAGCATCTAACGAGGCATCAACTGCACGTAATACTCTATCATATGATCCTTCTTTTTGGCGGAATTTATCGTGCTCTTCTCTAATAAAACTATCAAGGCTAAGTTGAATTTTATCAACACCAATTGATTTTAAATGTTTGGCCCGCTCTTTATCTAAATGCCAGCCGTTGGAGTCTGAAGAGATATACCATTTTGCAGGATCAATAGCCTCTATAACTTGATCAAAATCTGGGTATACCAGAGGTTCCCCTCCAGTTATCACAATATGGGCCAAGCCCATTTCGTCACCCTGACGGGATAGTTCTCTTACGTCATCAAGGTTAAAAAAATGTCGTTGGTCTTGCTCTCTGTCTGACTTTTTTTTGACCATGAATTTATCAGCAGAGCAGTGCTCGCAATGAAAGTTGCAGGTATAGTCGTATTGAAACTGTAATATTGCAATACTCTCCCCACGTTTAACCTTATCTTCATATTTAATCACCTTGTCATAAACAAGGGGCTTTTCAAGTTTTAGTTTGTTGCGGTTATTGGCTTCGGTTTTAGGTGTCTCTTCAATAGCCATATCTGTTTTTTTATCCACTGTTTATGTATTTAACAATAAGGTTTAACTCTAAGCCCATGATGTTATGATTGCAACCCTCAATAAAGAGTTCAATATATCCTATCATATTAACAAAAATAGTATATTACTAAATTCTAGGTATGGTGGATCTGCAAGGTGTATTGATATGTTTTATCTGCTATAGTTGGTTGCTATTAAACTTGTTATGCAACAGTTGTTTATCTTAAAGCACAATATCGTTAGTTGCAAAATAGTGCTAAGTTTTAACCCTAGGATTATTAATTATTATGAAAAGCTCCAAAATCAATTCGACCTCTCAAGTTAAGCCAACTAACATGCTATCATTAGTGCAGGGTGATCTAAATTGGATTGTTAAAGAGGTGGGTGGTTTATGGGAAGATTTTAAGGATGGGCGTATTTTTTTAACTGGTGGAACAGCTTTTTTTGGTATTTGGATTTTAGCTAGTTTACAAGCTGCAAATAAGGCCCATGGTCTGTCTTGTCGTATTGTTGTTTTAAGTCGTAACCCCGATGCCTTTTTGGCAAAGTTTCCTGAGTTTCAAGATGATCCTTTAATCAGCTTTGTCACAGGTGATGTCCGTAATTTTATCTATCCCAAAGGAGACTTCACCCATGTAATACATGGGGCAGTAGAAACTAGAAAAGGCGGTGCTCCATCAGCTATAGCTCTTTTGGATGTCTTGAGTAATGGCACTCAGAGAGTGTTAGAGTTTGCTGGGCAATCAGGGGTTGAAAAATTTCTATTTCTAAGTTCTGGTGCAGTATACGGTTCAATCGCAGTAGGTTCTAAAGGGGTAGAAGAGGGGGTGTCCAGTAATCTGTTCCCTCAAGATATTAACACTACACTTGGTATCGGCAAGTTTAGTGCAGAACATCTTTGTGCGCAGTTTGCTAAGCTGCATAACATCGATATAAAAATCGCCCGTTGTTTTACTTTTATTGGCCCTTTTATGCCTATGCATGGAAAGCTAGCAATTGGTAATTTTATATCTGATGCAATTGAAAAAAATGAAATTCAAATAAACAGTGATGGTTCATCTGTTCGGTCCTACATGTATGTAACTAACTTAATGGTTTGGTTGTGGAACATCCTAGTGCGTTATAATTCTCCGCTACCTATTAATGTAGGGTCTAGTACAACTATCACAATAAAAGATTTAGCTAAATTAACAGGTAAAATTGTTGCTAATGAAAAACAAGTTACAGTTAAATTTAACGATAAAAAAATAGCTATAAGCTCAACATACGTGCCTTCAATTAAACAAGCCAAAGAACAACTAGGGCTAAGGGATAGTACCAATTTGGAAGTAGCAATAAGCAAAACAGCTAACTGGTATAAACAGTGGATTATATTATCTAAAAGCCAGCAAAGCAGCTCTTTAGAAACTAATAAAACTTCTTTTGAGAAAAAAACATTTGTATGTGATATTGATGGTGTGGTGGCTAGGTTAACAGCTGGGAATGATTACAATAAGTCTTCCCCAAACAAAAAAATGATAGCAGCTATAAATGCTCTGTACGATGCTGGACACCGCATAATAATGTTTACAGCTAGAGGTACTGTAACAGGAATAAGCTGGAAAGATGTAACACAAAAACAACTTCAAAGTTGGGGGTTGCGATATCATGAGTTGCATTTTGGCAAACCTGCAGCAGATTATTATGTCGATGATCGAATGATTTCTATTGCTGCATTAACTGAAATGAGCATCATGGATAATATATAGATGCATTATCATTAAAAAAGCATTTGGTAGCATAAGCTACCAAATGCTTTTTTAATTTATATAGGTCTCTTTATTTCATGTAGGCCTATGATATTTAAAAATAGCTTTACAATAAGAGTAATACCCACCATTGTACCAATTACAATATACAAGTCATGGGGTAAGCGATAGTTGGGTATAGGGTCAATAAATGAAGAAATTGATGGGGCAGCAATAGATGGTATAAGTAACAAAATTGTTAACCTTATCTCTTCACGTTTAATTCCTATTAGCAACAAAACAGATAAAAATGTGCAATATAGAATTGATGGATATTTATAAATTAAACTTCTAGCAAACTCCCCTAGATAATATCTGACAAACGCCCCTGTGCTATTAATATCAGTGGATGGAGTAAATGGAGTGGATTTGAACATTTCATCAATGCTAGCCAAATAATTATTCAGCCTTTCTTGTTTTTGTCTCTGCTCTATTGGTGCTTCTTCTTGATTTTTACCTCTTCTTATGCTGGCAACTGTTGTTGGTGTCGGAAAATAGCAATTTGGAGAATATTTACACTTCTTCTTTACTGCTTTAGTCTCAGCTTTTTTAGCATCAGGAAAAGGAAGTTCTCCTGGGTCAATTACTCTTGTAAATGTAAAGGCAATATTAGTATAAACAGTGCTAATGTATTTAATGGGGTTTGCTATCATTCCCTCCTTAGATACTTCTGCTAAAAACTGAACCATCTCCAAATTGTCGTTGACCGACTCAATACTTTTTGGTTCTGCGTTAGCAATATCGTAATAAAAATATTTATTTGGCTCGTTAAAAAATCTCTCGGTAGTTATCCCAGCATCTTTATAAATTGGATCTTTAACTAGTTCATCTACAAACTTTTTTAACCTTTGTGACGCTGGTCCGTTTTCAGGTGATATCACCTTACTAAGAAGATATGCACCTCTAAATATCAAACCACCACTGCCTTCAGTAACTACAAACTTACCCAACTCTGAATAGTGATATGCAGCTACTCCGGTGAACCCACCAAATACAATTGAAAATATTACTCCTGCCAAAATCAGGTTTTTTTTGGAAAACCCATAACAGACAATGGGCATTAAAAATAAGATTGCAAATAGTTGACCAATTGGTCTTACCATAGCAGTTAATAATATAACTGCACCTATTATAGAATAGGACAAAATATCTCTTTTTTTATACAGTCTTACCAGTGACACAGCTAATAAAGTGCAGGAAAATACAAATAGAGGGTCACTGTTTAACCGTACATGAAAATAGGTAAGTTGAAGATGTCCTAATGCAAATATTGCAGCAATTCTTGCCATGTTTTGGCTAAAAACTCTGGCAACATAATAGACACCAAAAATAGAAAATAGGTATCCTGTGAATAAAAATAGATAAAAAGTATAAAAGCCACCTTTTGCCATAATTCCAAGAATAATTGGAGTTCCAGGCAGTGTGAAAAGGTTTGGGTCAGCAGGAAATTTAAAAAAGTAGATAAAATATCGATGCCAATCTCTGCCTAGTTCAACGTTCCAAACAAAAGAAGCTATAACAAACAGCACTATTGCCGAAGACAATATAAAGGTTATAAATAATCGGTCGCTTTTTATGGTTTCTCTAAAAGATGTTGGATGGTCGTATGCCAACAATGAGTGTAAAAATTGAATAAATTTCATCTTAAAATGCTACTCCACTCTTTACCGCCCAATATGGGTTCAAAATATAAATTCTCATTTAATTTTTTCTGATGCTGGGGCTAAAGGAATTAACATATTACTGCGTAGCTCTTCACGAGATAACAGAGGTGACATATCTTCTAGTGGCATAGATATCATTGACCCATCTGGTTGCGGTATAGCAGATGATTTTGGCCACAGGCTTTCATTGGCAACTACCCTTACATCACATAAAATTAGTCCTGGTTGTTCTAATGTATATCGTATTTTTTCTTGTAGTTCTGAAGCATCGTTTATGCGTACGGCTGCGATGTCAAATGCAGCGGCAACTTTTGTTAAATCTGCAAGCTTTAACCCTGCTTCTGGACCTGTTCCCACATAACGACTATCAAAATATGTGCGTTGGGTGTTGCGTATAGAAGCGTAGCCATTGTTATTAATAATAAATAATTTTGCTGGTAAGTTTTGAGCTTTTAAAGTTTGCAGCTCTTGCAAGTTCATCTGCAAACTACCATCACTTTCAACCCCAACAATGGCTCCATCCCCAAAAGCTGCTCCAGCTCCTATTAAAGCTGGAACCCCATAGCCCATAGCCCCTAAGCCTGAAGTAAGAAAAATACGTTGCCCTGGTTTATTAAAAAAAGTTGAATAAAAAGCTTCAATTCCCAGTCCAGAGCTGCCAGTTACAATTAGGGTGTTTTCTTGGGTTTCTTCTGCTAAAACTTTAACAAAATGGTAGTGGCTTATTTCACCTTTTCCCGGAAACTCTTGTCCATCAGCAACTGTATAGCGGGTTTTCCAATTGGCGCAGCGGTTAAGCCAAGATGAACGATCTTTAGTGTTGCTGGCATCACTTATTTGCAATAGAGAGTCGATAAAATATTTTGCATCGGCCTCAATAAGTTGCTCTGTTGGCATGTTGTGTTTGGCTAGTTCGTTGGGGTCAACATCCACTACAATTTTTTTTGCTTCTCTGCCAAAACCAGCCGGGTTAAAGGCAGTAACAACATTATCTAACCTTGCACCTATAGATAATAAAAGATCACAATTTTGCACAGCAAAGTTTGGTGCTCTTAGAGCAACTGCTCCTGGGCGACCTACACAAAGAGGGTGTTCAAAGGGAATTAAATCCATTGTATTCCAGGTAGCGACAACGGGAATATTTAATTTTTCGTATAACTGTTTAAATTGTTCAGCTCCTTGGGCAAGGCGAATACCGTGACCAGCCAATATAATAGGACGTTGTGCCTGAGCTATTAAGTCCATGGTTTTTTCTAGGGTTTTAATCCAATCGTCAGCAGCTAAAGAGGAGGGGCTAATATTGCTGTCAGGAGTATATTCTTCAAGGTCATCAGGGTCTATCATACTAGCCTGAATATCCAAAGGGACATCAATCCATACCGGTCCTCGTCTACCAGTCGTGGCAAGCTCAATAGCTTTTTCTAGGTGGTGACGAATATCTTTGGGGTCCATTACTGTTACAGCATATTTAGTTATGGGTTTAACCATAGAGATAATATCCACCTCTTGGGGTCCCATCTGGCGCACGCCTGTGTCACCCATCATGTCTGCTCTTTTAACCTGGCCAGAAATAACTAACATAGGAACGGATTCTATCCAGGCTCCTGTTACTCCGGTAATAGCATTGGTTGCTCCTGGCCCTGTTGTTACTAGTGCAACCCCTAGGCGACCATTGATGCGAGAATAAGCCTCTGCAGCAATAGTAGATGCTTGCTCGTGGAGATTGGCTACATAGTTTAAGTCTTGGTTTTGCCCTAGTGCATCAACCAAGTACATCGCTCCTCCACCTGGAACCATAAATACAGTTTTTACACCTTGCTTTGCGACAAATGAAAAAATGTAGTCAGCAACACGTATCTTATTACTCATAAAGCGCTACTCTCCTGGTTCAGCATTGAGGAACATGAATAAATTATTATTAATCTTGGTAGATAACTTGATAAATATTCATAGGGTTAGATATTCCTTTGAGATTTGCTGAACCGCAATATTTAAAGTTTATCTTGCTGGGCATTTGTTCTTGATGTTTAAAATAGTTTAGAAAATTTTCAGAACAAAGGGTTCTATCCTTTTTAGGAAAATTATGTTTTTGCACAGGAAACATATCAGAAGTAGCCCCCTCAATCCGAAATGTTATGTTTAAATCGTTACCATGAAGTCCTGTGCCAAGAGAGTAAACTTCGCCATAGTGCAGTGCTAAACGGAAATGTATATCAGGATTTTTGCTAGAATCATTGCGTTTATTTATAAGCTTTGTGATTTTTTTGGCTACTTGTAAGGCCTCAGTTGGATCATCGTATACCCCAAGAAAACCATCTCCAGTACCTTCATAATACTGGCACTTATGCTTATCAAGCACTTTATTTGTTAGCTCTTTCATCCGTTTTTTTAGATGGTACGCAACTTGTTCGTTGCTATTTGCAAGTCCGGATGAGTCACACTGGTCTAATACAATTATTGCAACCATTTTTTTTAGTGAATCAATAGGTATCATCATGGATAAATCTTGTGAAGAATCATCACCCATTTTATCGTAAAAGCTTGGCTTATTATCTGGTTCTTTACTTAAGCTACCTTTTAAACCAAGTAGTATTTTTTTCCATGGTGGTTGAGGGTCATCATTTTTTAATTGTTTGGATATCAATTGATCGTTATTAGTATCAACGGTCGCATCTATAGCGATACTTAAAATTTTGCAGTTACTTAAACGGATTGTGGTAGATTCGGTTAATTTTTGTTTACCTGATATTTTTTCAAATTTACCATCTACTTTTATATAAGTACCATTACTGCTTCCACAATCTTCTATAAACCAACTGTTTTTCTTAAATTGCAATATAGCATGTTTGCGAGAAATATTTGAATTATCAATTACTATATCACTTTCAACACTGCGACCAATTGTAAATGTGTTACCCTGTAAAGTTACAGAGTCTTTTTTACCTGTTTGCACATCAGTGAGATATAATGTCAGCTTCAATTTTAAGATAACCTTCTTCTTATCATAATTGCTATAATGCTAGATTCAGCAGTTGTTTGCTCTTTTAGCAATAAATTCTTGATCCACCTGGCTGATTAGAAAAATATTTCATCACCAACCAAGTGGCTTATATTTATTTTTTCTAAAATAACCTTACAAACCAATATTTTGCACTATTTGTACGCGCCTAAATGACTATATTAAAATAGTGCTTGTAGGCATCTATCGAAAATATCAGTTTTTTATAGGAATATATACCAACAAACACAGTATGCATAGAAATATTGAAAAACCGTTACCAAATAGGGAAATTAAAAAATAGGTTGAATATCAAACCATGAAATATTATATTAATCAGCTGATTATACCATAAACCACCTGTATATTTTGTTGAAATCCTTTTGTGCAGGCTTTTAAATTTCATAGAGAGAAATATGTCGTCAATTTCTGAAGAAGAGATTATACAAGCTATTGAAGCCATTAATGAAGCAGGTGGCAACCCCACATTAGATTCTGTTCGAGGAAAAGTAGGAGGCTCTTTTTCAGTTATCGGCCCGGTTCTTAGTGAATGGAAAAAAAATAATAGAGTAGCATCTACAATAGATGCACCAAAAATACCTGATCAAATTCTTACTGTCCTAGAAAGAGTAACCGCAGACCTCTGGCAAGCTGCAACTCAAGAAACAGCCGAGTGGTATGATCGTAGCAAGGCAGCTCAGGCTGAAAATCAGAGTTATGCAGATGCTTTGGCTCAAGTTAAAAAAGAACAGAGCGAGTTTGAAGAAAAGTTTGAACGTGAGCAAAACAAAATAGCAGAAGCCCATGAACGTCTAATAAACAAGATGTCAGACGCTCGTGAGCGCGAACAGATAAGAGCTAATGAAGCATACAAAGATATGGAAACAAAGCTTACAGCTAAAATAAATAAGCTGGAAAACAAACTATCAAACACATACAAAAAACTAGCAGTTGCTGAAGATAATATTAAGACCCTAAGAGCAAGCTTAGCTGTTGCTAAAAGAGAGGTTCGCTCTAAAGTCGTAAAATGGTCTGGTGCAACATAGAAAAAGCTCTTTTTCTCGCCTATTAACGGTAAGTTGTTAAAATATATATACCGCCTATAAGCCAATTGTTGGCACTTTTGTGTTTTCTTAGTTTGGTTTTTGTAAAATATTCTATTTTCAACCCTAACTTTTCAGCTAGTGTAAAAATGTAGCTTTTTGAGTGAGCATAGCGTCCTGTATTTTGGATGATAAAACCATCATCGTCTGTATGTTCAGTTGAAAAGGCAAATATTGTTTCTTTAGTAGAATATTTATTAATACAACGAAAAATTGGTTCTAAATCTCCAATATATACAAATACGTCAGAAGCTAATATTAGCTCAAAGTTGCTGTTAAGTGACTGCATTCTATCTATTATATCATCAACGTATAGATCATCATATACGCTCTTTTTTTTTGCTAAACTTATCATGTTTTCTGATAAGTCAATACCAATCAATTTTTCAGCTATATCTCTAACTTCAACACCCATAAGTCCAGTTCCACACCCTATATCAAGTACACTTTTGAAATTCTTTTTATCTCCGACATGTTTAACAACAGCATCTTTTATTAAAGAAGGGGTCTTATATTTAAGAGTATTAATTAAATGGCTCTCAAAATTATCTGCATAGGAGTTAAATACTCCTTTTACATATTCCCTTGGGGCTGTTTCAGAGGTGTTGCCTGTTAGGGCATTTAGAAGGTGTGTTGCTTCTGGAAAATCCGGTTTAATAGTTAATAATTTTTTAAAGCATTTAACAGCTTCATCAAATTGTTCATCTTCTATTAAGCTGCTGCCAAGGTGAAAGTGGGCATCAATATAAATAGGGTTTATAGATATTGCTTTTTTATATGATGCTATTGCTTCTTTAAATCTTTTTAACTCTTTATGGACGTTGGCAAGGTTGTAATGAAATTCAGGCAGGCTAGGCTCAAGTGATATTGCTTTTGTGTAAGATAAAATAGCCTCTTCTTTTTGTCCTAGGGGAAGTAGAGATGTAGCTAGATTAAAGTGAAGTTTGGATATTTTACTGTTTATGTTAATGGCTTGTTGAAAATGTTCAGCAGCAATGTCATGGCGACCAATTTTTTGGGCTATTACCCCTAGCAAATTTATTGCTTCAATATGATTGGGAGTAGTTAGCAAAATAGTAGAACAAAGTTTAAAAGCTTCTTCATAACGTTGTGCAATTAAATGATCTGTTGCAAGCGAATAAGCTTCACTAACAGTTATTTGATGGTTAAGGTTATTATCATTTGTTAAATGTTTATTCATCTTAGTAAAAGATCAAGTTTATAAAATTGAGCTTAAGTGTGTTTATAATGGTGTTTATTTAACAAGTATAACGATAACATGCCATATGTTACCACATGTGCGATAATTACAATGTATTCGATTTTGTATTATACAAGTAGAATGGCTATATCATCCTTAATGGGGTATTTGAAAGTTTTTTGTACTTAAACTGATTATAGCAGCAACAATTAATATGATACATCAGTCAATGTTGATGTATGCATATTTGTTGTTCCTACATTGGCATTATTAGGAGGCCCAATCTTAAGAGTTACAGTTTCTTTGTCGTCTTGGTTCCAATCTGTAGTGACAGAAATAGACAGTTCTGCTGTGGTTTCACCAGTTGGAATTATAATAGGGTTTTGGGAAATTAAGAAATAATCCATGCCCAAAGTTGCGGTCCCTGATAATATGATTGGTACACTGATATTTTGATCACTAGAGCTATCCAGCTTTAGGGTAACAGTTAACAACTCTCCCTCATTAACTGCTGATTTAGACTGAGTAAAGTTAATGGTAGGCATAGAATCATCAATTATACTTGGTTCATAATTTGTATCTTCTACTAAAGGTTCATCTGATAAATTATCTTCTATAGGCTCATCTGCAATCCCATCTTCTTCTATATGCTCTTCTGTAACCTCATCTTCTTCTATAGGCTCGTTATCTGATATTTCATCATCAATGGGCTCGTCTGCATCGTAGTCTATAGAATCGTCAGCAATATCTTCTTCCATTGGTTCGTCAGCAATATCATCTTCCATAGGCTCATCTGCATAATCATCTATAGGTTCATCAGTAGCATCATTATCTATAGACTCCTCTACAGCTTCATCTGCTATATTTGATAGCCTATGCTCAGTTTTCTTATTGCCTATCTCTACGTTTATTAGCTTTTGTGTATCCGTATAAGTTTCGTCAGAAACTTTTTTTTCAACTTGCTTGGCAGCCGTTTTAATATCAGATATTGATTTAATGGAAGGAATTATTTTTACAAGATGCTGTGAAAGTTTTAGTGGGTTTTGTTGTAGCTCTTTTATTCTATTGGTAAATTCATTGCTATTAGTATTTTTGCTATATTTCTTACCTTTGTTAAACTTAACAGTTTTAACTTTCGCACGGTTTTTAAATTCTTCTAATTTTTGTAGTGATATTTTTTTGATGGTTGCTTTTTTACCTGTCTGTTTTTCGTATTTACTAGCCAAAAGTTTAGCATCTTCTAGTCGGGCATATTTACCAATATGAATAATGTTCCAAAGCTTTCCATTGCTATCATAAATTTTTAGTAGTTCTGGGTGAAACCCATGATCTTGGAGTTTTAAATAAAAAGCTTTTGCATATAAGTCGGTAACAAAGGAGCCTACATTGACAGTATTTATTGTTTCAGGCTTAGTACCATTAGTAGGTTGCTCCAAAGCATGTGCTGGCATGGTAGTGAGAAAAAATAATAAAAGAGTGGCGATTAATTGCATAATCTTATCCATTGTGTTGTTTGCCATCAAATATATAGTTCTTAAATTATTATACCAATAACAACATCAAGTAGAGCCACATCTTGTTGGCAAATTTACCATTTTTTGCATTATCACACTACAACTAACTGAAAAGCTACCCATCACAGCTTACGGTATGTTCTCAACAATGGTATGAAGAATCATTCAGCAAACTGTAGTATAATAAACCACAAGAACATGCAGTTTTATTTTGGTCAACTAATTTTTCTTTAATACCTCTATTTTTACTTAGTTGTGAAAGAAAAAAATAGTGCAATAATTGTACTAACAACACATTTTAAAATAGCTGTTCTAACAATATATCAGTCTGTTTTATTATGATAATTAACTATTTTCACTATCTTCATTTTCATTAAAAATGCTGCCTACATTTAGTATAAGCAACAATTTATTATCCATTTCAACAACACCGCGCACAAAAGCAGTTGAGATACCCTGTAGGTTTGCTGGAGCTACTTGGATAGTATGGTCCTCAATTTTCTGAACATCTCCCAGGCGATCAACAACTAGACCAACAGGATCACCCCAGGAGCAATCTTCTTCGGCAATAGATCTGTTTATGCGGTTTACTTCGCTTTTGGTACGTAGAATAATATTAAACTGCTGTTGCTTTTTTGGTGTTTTAATATCGCTATCTTGTGGGTCATTATTGCTTTCTATATTTTCTTGCTCTTCAATTTTATCATATTTAACCATATTCAAACGTTGTTTTAAGTTGAACATGGTTATTACACTACCACGAATATTAAGCATACCTCGTATATGGTCAGGAGCACCGGGAACAGAAGTGTATCCTAAAGATTGGTTTATTTCGCGCACCAAGACAATATCGATACCGAGATATAATTCACCCAAGGAGAAAGTACAAACAAGCATTGGGATTACTCCTGTGCTTCGTTTAAGTTGTTATTGAAAAATTTCATCATATTTTATCGTAAAAGATATTTATTGACGCTTAAGGGACTCCACAATATTCATAAGCCGCACTTTATCCATAATTGGAACACACCCTACCATACCTGCCTGTCCACAGCGGAACTCCAACGCTTTTGAAGAGAACAGTGATGTGGCAATTATTGGTATATCGCAGTTATCTGTCTCTCGTGTCTCTTTAACCAATTCAAAGCCATCCATACCAGGCATGTTGAGATCGGTAACCATAAGGTCAAACTCTTCATTTTTTAATAATTCCAGAGCTTTTTCACCATCTTTTGCTTGTGTAACTTCAAAGTCTGCCTGGCTTAAATAACTTGAAGTCATTAAACGTGAAAACAGAGTATCATCTACCACCAACGCTTTTAAACCAGAGCCATCCCAAATGGACTCAGGTGGGGGAGCCGTAATCTCAACCATATTAAACAGCTCGCTAATATTCGGAAAAAGCACCACATGTTCATCTAGTCGAGCAGAACCATATAAACCAGAAGCTTGAATAGCTTGTTGGTCTAGGTCGATATAGGTATCCATGGTATCGACAATCTTAGCAAAAACCAGCCCGGCCTGTAGACCTGGGATGTTGGAAATTACCATGCATAACTCTTTTTCTTCGTCTTCATTAATCTCTTCTAACGAGTTGTCAAACTCTAAGCCGAGAACCTGACCTGGCAGGATAATACGATAGGTTTTGTCAGTATAGCGGACATAATGATTGTCATTTATTAGATCAATATCTTTTCTGCGGATCTTTTCAACCCGTCTTACCATACGAGTAAGAATACCCATACGCAGACCAGATCCAGTCTCCAAAATAATGATGTTCTGTTTTTCATGTTCAGGTGAGCGCATTTCCCCTTGTCTTTTTGCTAGCTCGCTCTGTTCAATGTTGCCAAAGTTAATATTGGCTTTCTCCATAATACCAGCATAGTCAATAATAAGGGCAACACTGCCATCACCAAGAATTGTGGTAGCTGAAAAGCAGACATTTTCTTGGAAATAGGATGGCAGAGGCTTAACGACAATTTCCTCACTATCCAAAACATTATCAACCACCATGCCAAATTTATTGCCACCAATATTGATAACCATGATGTAAATAACTTTGTTTTTATTGGAACGACGATCTTTACCTTCAGAAGCTTTATCTTGTGATTCGTTAGTTTTTTTGGTCTGTCTTTGCAACCAGCTCGCTCGGCGTTCGGTTTTATCACCATCATCTGGCCATGTAACATGCATTTCAAGAACATCAGCCAAATCTACCAGTGGTAGCAGCATATCTTGCATACGCAGTACTGGTGCGTTGTATACCATCTGGATCTGATCTTCCAACTCGGTATCAACTACCCTAACAATTTTTACTAGGCCTATCTCAGGAATGGCAAATCTGTGGTTTCTAACAGAAATAATCATTGCCGGAATGATAGCCAAAGTCAGGGGTAGTTTTAGAGTAATGTTGGTTCCGGCTCCGACTTTGGAAGTTATCTGAACTGAACCACGTAATTTTTCAATGTTGGTTCGTACTACATCCATTCCAACACCACGTCCAGATACATCTGAGACTTGTTTGGCCATGGAAAAACCTGGGGCAAAAATTAAAGCGAGAGCATCTTCTTCACCCATATTTTCTGCCTGTTTAGAAGTAATAAGCCCTTTATCAATAGCCTTGCTCTTAATTTTCTCGGCATCAATTCCTGCTCCATCATCTATCATGGCGATATTTACCATACCGTTTTCATGATAAGCAGCTAGTTGCACTTGTCCATTAGCTGGCTTTCCGGCAGCTTTTCGAATTTCAGGTAATTCGATGGCGTGGTCCACCACATTTCTGATCATATGTGTAAGTGGGTCAGACAAATATTCAATAACCGATTTATCTAGCTCAACTTCACCTCCACGTAACTCTAAGGTGATTTTTTTCTTCATTTTATTTGCAAGGTCCCGAACAACACGGGGAAACTTACTAAACACAACTTGGACCTGCTGCATACGTGCATGCATCACTTTTGCCTGAATACGGCTGGTGATGGAGTCTAAGCTCTGTATCAAAGGGGCTTGGGGATCGTTAGAGGTAGAACCACCTACAGTTCTGCTAAGTTGGTTACGGATAAGTACAAGCTCGCCTGCCATGTTGATTAGTTCATCAAGCAATGAGACGCTAACCCTTAGTGTCTCTTCAATTACAGGCTGTTTGGTGGTGGTGCTTTTTGCAGCATTAGCTATATCATCACCACTGCCAGGGGCTACGTTATTACTCAACTTTTCATTTAATAATCGAAGCTTACGTTTAACACGTTCTGGCTCTTGGTCATTATCATCATCTGCAACGGCTTGATTGTCATTATCAGAACCTGTTTCTTCTACTTTCTTTTTCTTAAAAGCACTTTTAGGTATTTTAACCTGCCTGATCTCTTTTTCAGTCAACTCTGTTAAAGTACAGACTAGATCAAACTCTAAAACAGTTGATACAAGAATTTGCAGTATATCGTTGTTACATGAAAGAAAATTTAGCTCATTACTTATCTCTGGGTTTGTCGCTATTAAGGTTCCTACAGGGCCTATTAATTGCTCAAACTGCTTAAAAGTATTCTTTCTTGCATCATTGTTTCCGTTTAATTTTAAATCAATTACAAAAAGAAATTTACCTGTCTGAACGGCATCATTTACATAATCTTGATAATTATCTAAAACAGGAAACTGTGGTGTGGTTACTACCTGAGTTTCACTACTTGATGAAGCCGCAATATCTTCCTTGGTTTCTGCTTCTTCCTTGGTTTCTGTTTTTTCCTCGGCTGCTGCTACTTCCTCAACTTTTGGCTCTTCCTCAGTTTTCTCTTCAGCTTTAGGTTTTATCTCACCCCCACCTTCTAAAAGAGCATTTATAACCTCTTTTTCTGCTGAAGCGTCTATAGACTCACTATTAGGGACATCTTGGATCATCTGGGTTAGTTTATCGGAACCTGCCAGAAGACTATCAGTAATTTGGGACGTAGGAACAATTACATTTTCCCTAATTTTGCCTAGCAGGTTCTCCATTGTGTGGCTTAAGTTGGAGATATTGGATAAACCAAAAAAGCCTGATGTACCCTTAATCGTATGAACACTACGGAACATACGGTTGATAATTGCTGGGTCAGTGTCCTTTCCTTTTTCTTCTAGTATTAGAAGATCTGGTTCAATTGTTTCCAGGTGTTCTGTAGACTCCTGGATAAACATCGCTATGAGGGCGTCATCTTCCTCAGACATGTTGTTCTCCACCAGTTAATAGGTGTAAAAATGATAGCATTAACCGTCTACCCGTTTGCTAAACTTTATCATTGCTTTGTTCAACTCTTCAGAAATTTCAACCATGGTTTTTGATTCAGTATCTACTGTTCTGCTCATTGTATTTATTCCATTAGCCATTTTATCTACTTCACCCATGGTCTTGGCTATTTCACCAGATGCTTGAGATGTTTCTGAAACGTTAATAGATATCTCTGCGCTAGCACCGGATACCTCAGATATGGAGCGAGTCATCTCATCAACTCCAGATGTGGCCTCGCTAACACTGCGAGTTACTTCACTTATACCACTTGAAATCTCATTAACATTGTTTGATATTTCACCAATGTTGTCCGTTGCATTCTCGACCATATCGGTTACGCCACTAGTCTCATCAGCAACACCACCCATTGAGTTTGAAATTTCATCTACAGTGGTGTTTTGTTCATTAACAGCGATTAAAATTTCATTATTGGCTTCACCTAATTGTTCAATTATTTCACCAACTTTGTTGGTTGCTGCACCAGCTGCATCTGAATTAGCACGTATTTCATCTATTTGGTCAGAAATCATTTTTGTGGCTTCACTGGTTTGGCGGGCTAACTGTTTAACCTCGTTTGCCACCACAGCAAATCCCATACCTGCCTCCCCTGCACCCGCAGCCTCAATAGAAGCGTTTAATGCAAGAATATTGGTCTGCTCTGCAATATTGTTGATGACATCTACCATTTTACCAATTTCTTTTCCTGATTTGCCAAGTTTTTCCATAATCACAAATGTTTCATGTGCACTAACTTTTGCCTCTTCTGCCTCATTAGTAGCATTTTCACAACGGCTACGCACTCCACTAATAGACCCAGAAAGCTGCTCAATTGATGACGCCACATTGCCAACATTGCTGCTGGTTCGTTGTGATGCTTCTTGTACAAGTTCCATGTTCTGTTTTGCAGATTCGCCACCACTTGATACGCTCTCTAAGTTTATATTAGCTTCTTCGGTTGCAGAGGCAATAGTTGACATGTTTGCACTCATCTCTTCAGCTGCTGAAGAGACTGTAGCCATGTTTGTGCTCATCTCCTCTGTTGCTGATGAGATAGTGTGCATATTTGCACTCATTTCTTCAGCGGCGGCTGCTGCCTGATTTGATTGGTCACTAAGATTGTTTGCTCCATCTGACATATCCTGGGCAAGCTTGCCCAAACCTACAGAAGATTCAGCAAGTTTGGAATTAACTGAACGGAATAAGGCAGATTGTTCTCGTAAGGTAGATATTAGGTTGTTGCTTATAAACAGGGCAACTACAACTACAATGGCTGCTATAATTAATATTGTAACAAGAATTATATCGACTAGTGAATTAATGGGTTTTTCAACTTCTGCAAGGTCAATTTCAACTAAAAGCCCCCAATTAAGGCCCTCAATTTCTACAGGTGTAAAAGCTGAAAGAACTTGGTTGCCATTATAGTCAGTTATTACTTTAGCACCTGCTTTACCATTTATGATATCTCTAACACCTTCAGTATCAACACCATTTTGCGCAACTGATCCAAGCAGAGAAGCTTTTACAGAATGATTTTCAGGATCAAGAAAGGAGTCAGAACGCATAAGCTTGTCATCACCAACAAGATAGCTCTCTCCTGTTTTACCCATACCAGCTCGCTGTTGCATTGTTTTGTTAATAGCTTCTAGTGATAGTTGTAATGCAACAATAAGTTCGACCTTATGACCACCAGGAGCAAGTGGTTGGGCGATAAAAGCAGCAGGTGCGCCATTGCTTGGAGCATATGGAGCAAAATCGGCTATGCCATATTTTTTAGTTTGTATTACCTGACGTACCAATTTACCTAAATTTGAATTGGCATATTTACCGTTTACCATGTTGGTATGATAATCAGCTTCTCTTGTGGCAGTATAAAATACATAACCATCTGGGTCTATTAGGAAAACATCATAATAACCAGTCATCTTTTGGTATTCTTTGAAAAACTCATGTCCCTCTTCATCAATTGGGCTTAAAGCTTCAGCTACGTCAATTTCCGATATTATAACCCATTTTACTCCTTTGATTTTTAATGGAGCAAAAGCAGAAATTACATGGGTTCCCTTGTAGTCAATTATAACATCAGACCCAGTGGTGCCAGATAAAGCTAAACGTACGGCTTTTGTATCAACTCTTCCCTTATCTGGGTTTGCAAATGATGCTACTACTGAGTGACTTTGTGGGGATAAAAAGGAGTCTGACCGCATTAACTTATCAGATCCAACAAGATAGCTTTCTCCAGTTTTTCCCATGCCATCTCGTGTAGTCATTATGCTATTAATAGACTGTAGTGACAACTTAAACGCACCAACCCCGACAATTGAACCTTTATTGTTAACAAGTGGTGTACTTATAAAAGCTGCTGGAGCATCAGACGGTTTGTAAAAAGCAAAGTCTGTTATATGGTTATTTAGTCGGCCTTTTTTAAAGGCTTGTGCCAAAGCACTGTTTTTAAGAGGGCCTTTCAGTAGATTACTGCCTAAATCTGATCTACGTTTTGTTGAAAAAACTACCTGACCATAAAGGTTGATAATTAAGACATCATCAAACTGTGAAGTTTCTTGGAACGTCTTTAAGCCAGAGTAGTGTTGTCTATATTCTATTTTATATTCTTGACTACTAATACCATTTGCAATGGCTTTAGTTAAGGGAGCAACTGCCAATGTAAAGCGCTGGTTCTTGCGTACATCCAACATTAGCAGCTGGCGGCCTTTGAAATATTTTTCTATCTGTTGCTGTTTGTTGTGGTTTATGGCTATTAATTGTTTTATAGCATTTGCCCGTAGGGTGGATGTTGTTTCCACCAGAGTTGCAATATCATCTTGCCGTTCTTTAAAAAAACCTTCAATTTGAACCTTTTTAATTTCACGAACTGATGTCAGCTGATTGAATGCTTGCTCCATAAGTGCGTTTTCAGAATTATTAATAGTAAGCAATCCACTAATAATAATGGGTAACAAACCTACCAAAAGAAAAGCCCAAATTAACATAGGCTTGATACGAGCATTTGCAAAGTTGATCATCTAACATCCTTATGAAAATTCTAGAGTAATAATTTGAATTATTACTCTGTACTAATATTTATCCTTCAACCTGTTTTTTAAATTGTATCATAGCATTGCGTAATTCTTCGGAAACCTCAGCCATAGTTTTCGATTGAACCGCAACTGTTGTGCTCATGTCTTTTATGTCATTGGACATACGGTCTACTTCACCCATGGTTTTAGCAATCTCACCAGATGCTTTAGATGTCTCAGATACGTTGAGAGAAATATCGCTGCTTGAACCAGAAACTTCTGATAAGGAGCGAGTCATCTCTTCAACACCATATGTGGCCTCATTAACACTACGAGTTACTTCACTAATACCAATTGATATTTCGTTAACATTGTTAGAAATTTCACCGATGTTGTTTGTTGCTCCCTCAACCATTTTGGTTACACCGTCTGTTTCATTTGATACACCGCCCATTGAGCTGGAAATTTCATCAATTGTGCTGTTTTGTTCATTAACAGTGATTAAAATTTCATTATTGGCTTCACCCAACTGTGAAATTATTTCACCAACTTTGTGGGTAGCTTCGCCAGCAGCATCTGAATTGGCTCGTATTTCATCGATCTGATCTGAAATCATTCTTGTGGCTTCACTTGTTTGACGTGCCAACTGCTTAACTTCATTTGCCACAACAGCAAACCCCATTCCTGCTTCTCCTGCTCCTGCTGCCTCGATGGAAGCGTTCAAAGCGAGAATATTGGTCTGTTCGGCAATACTGTTGATAACATCTACCATTTTACCTATTTCTCGTCCTGATTTGCCAAGTTTTTCCATAATTGCAAAGGTTTCTTGTGAGCTAACTTTTGCTTCTTCAGCCTCTTGGGTAGCTTTTTCACAACGGCTACGAACTCCGCTAATAGAACCAGATAGTTGTTCGACTGATGAAGCCACATTACCAACATTACCCCCTGTACGTTGGGACGCCTCCTGCACCTGTTCCATATTCTCTTTTGCTGCTCCAGCACCACTTGATACGCTCTCAAGGTTTTTGTTTGCATCATCAGTTGCAGAGGCGATAGTTGACATGTTGGCACTCATCTCTTCTGCTGCGGAAGATACTGTAACCATGTTGGAACTCATTTCATTTGTTGTAACTGAAATAGTTTGCATGTTAGCACTCATCTCTTCTGCTGCTGATGCAGCTTGAGCTGCTTGATCGTTAAGATCATTTGCCCCTTCCGACATCTCACTAGCCAGTTTACCCAAACCTGCGGAAGATTCTGATAACTTGTTATTTACCGTACCAAGTAGGACTATTTGACCGCGTAGTGTTGTGGTTACGTTTTTAATAATCATTAAGGCAATTATAAAACACAAAACCAATGCTATTATACTCATATACAAAGCTACTTCTTCAGATATTGTCATCTCATCTTCAATATCACGCATAATTCTTTCAGCTTCATCTACTTGAGTGTCACGTAATTCCCTAACCATTTTACCTAGAGCTACAACTTTCCCGTCGAAATCTTCCATTATCACATTTCCGGCGTCTACACCTTCTTTTACATAGACAACAGCCATGCCTTTACCAATTTTGTAGAAATTATCAAAAGCATCTCTTAAATCATCCATTTTCCCAAGTGCATTGCTATTGTTTTCTTCTCTAAACATCACTCGGAATTTGTCCATTCCCGCTCTAAAGTTATTTGCTGACTCTTCAGCATCATTTAGACCATCAAAGTTATGGGATGCAGCAACGTCTGTGAACCACTGTTGCACGTTTACTACGTCAGTTACCATCTTGTCGGCTGTCAACGCAAAAGGTAGGCTTTCTTCTTCAATTTGTTTTACTTTGTCATGCATGTCATATAGATTTATCAGTAAAACCATTAAGGGTATAAGGCAGGTAAGTAATACCACACCAAAACCAACCCCAATTCTGACACTTATTTTAATATTCCCCAATATACCTGATGACCCGGTCATATCCCTCTCCTTTAGCTTTAGTTTAAAAAAATTAACAAGCTAAAAATATTAAGCCAATTAACAAAGTCTTAGTAAAAAACTTGATTAGCATGAACTAAATTTTTTAATAACTCAACAGCTTTATTCTAAATTATGTTCAGATAGTTACCCGTCAATTTGTTTGTTAAACTTCACCAATGCATCATGTAAACCTTTAGTAATTCCGATAATAGTTTTAGACTGTTTATCTACTTTGTTACTCATTGATTTTATACCGTTAGATAAGCTATCAACTTTACCCATGGTTCTTGCTACTTCACCGGAGGCTTGTGACGTTTCAGTTACATTTCGAGAAATTTCACCACTTGCACCCGACACCTCAGATATTGAACGGGTCATCTCATCTACACCGTAGGTTGCCTCACTTACGCTTCGGGTTACTTCACTGATACCAACAGAGATTTCATGAACATTACGAGAAATTTCGCCAATGCTATTTGTTGCATCCTTAACCATATTTGTTACACCGTCAGTTTCGTTAGAAACACCACCCATAGAGTTTGATATCTTGTCTATGGTGCTGTTCTGTTCGTTAACGGACATCAATATGTTGTTGTTGGCATCTCCTAAATGGGAAATAATTTCACCAATATTGTTGGTTGCAACACCTGCAGCATCAGTGTTTGCCCTTATCTCATCAATTTGGTCAGAGATCATCCGTGTGGCTTCGCTAGTTTGTCTTGCTAACTGTTTTACCTCATTTGCCACAACAGCAAAGCCCATACCTGCTTCTCCAGCACCTGCTGCTTCAATAGAAGCATTTAAGGCAAGTATATTTGTCTGTTCAGCAATATTATTAATAACATCTACCATTTTGCCAATTTCATTTCCAGATTTACTCAGTTTCTCCATAATCAAAAAGGTATCCTGAGCACTTGTTTTAGCTTGTACTGTTTCATTTGTGGCATTTTCACAGCGATTACGAATTTCACCAATTGAACTTGAAAGTTCATCAACAGCTATTGCAACTGTTCCAACATTGCTGCTAGTTCGTTGAGCAGCATCTTGTACTTGTTCCATATTATTTTTGGCTTCGCCACCACCACTGGATACACTTTCTAAATTAATGTTCGCCTCTTCGGTAGCTGAAGCAATTGTTGACATGTTGGCACTCATCTCTTCGGCAGCTGAAGAAACAGTATTCATGTTGGTACTCATCTCTTCAGTTGCTGCGGAAATTGTTGACATATTAGTGCTCATTTCTTCAGCTGCCGAAGCTGCTTGAGTTGCTTGGTCGCTAAGATCATTAGCTCCATCTGACATAGTGTTGGCAAGCTTACCAAGATCATCTGAAGAGTCGTTCAATTGTGTATTGACAGAGGATAATAGTTTAACTTGTTCTCTGAGTATTGATACGACATTACGAAATAATAAAACAGCCAAAATGATGCCAGCAATTATTGAAATTATAGCAACCGATAGTGCTAGGGATCTGTCACTATCTACGTTGTTTTTGTTATCAATTACAGTTTGTTTAACTATATTATCTATCTCTATGAGGTTATGTTTTATCTCTGGCTCTATTTTATGAACCATACTACGCATTTTTTTAGTAAGAGAGGTAATTTTACGGTCTTCTGAAACAAGGTTTTTAAAAGATAATAAATAACTGTCTAGATATTGTTTAATAGTGGCTTTATCATTATGTGTAAGGAATGATTTTGTTAAATTATAGTGGATTTTGGTAATTTGATTATCAATTTTCTTAATATATTTTTCACTGCCTCTTAACAGATAGTCTTTCTCATGACGGCGCACTAAAAGGTAGTCTTTATATATATTGCTAACATAGTGTGTTTTTAATGCAAACTCTAATTTTCTTCCTTGTGCGCTGAGGTTAGAGAGGGATGTTTGGGTAACGCTACCATCATTTTTTAGCTCTTTAAGTGCCTTTATAAAGCTTTTATTGTAGTTGATAAGCGCGCTACTAATACTAACTTTTAATTTATCGCTTAGAGTTGATGCTGCTAATTGCGATTGAAACTGCTGAATATATGCAATATGTTTTTTGATGTATTTGTCATTACCCCTTGCAAGGTAGTCTTTTTCAGATCGGCGGAGTTGAAGTTGTGTCTCAACTATCTCTGAAACATCAAGATTTTTCAGGATAGATTCTAACCCATGGGCCATTTTTCTGAAGTTACCCTGTAACCCTTCGTTGCTGGTAAGCCCTTTTGTTTGCCATGCAGATACAAGTTCATTAAATGCATCGCCATAATTGGTCATATTTTCATCCATCTCTCTAGCTGCTCTTACACCTTCTAAGTTACCAGCTAACTGCTCTTTTTGAATCAGCAGTTCAATTTCATGGTGAAAATTATTTACCAAGTCAGATACTTTATCTCTATATTTAGTCTGTTTGCGTAAGAGAAAATCTTTTTCACTCCGTCGAGCCTGTAACATGATTCTGTCCAGGTTCGTAGAGTGGGTTTGCATTGCAATTGAAACTGCTAGTAACTTGTCAAAGTTAGAAACTGTAGACTTTAACGAGCTATTAAACTGCCAAATAGCTATTACAAACAGAAGTCCAACAAAAGTAAAACTCCCGATAATTTTATTGCCAATTCGCATATTACTAATATTCATATTTATTTCACTTCTTAATTTTTTGAAAATTCCACCAAAAAAACTACTGACATTTTATGTCAGTAGTTTTTTATATACATAAATAATTTTGGCAAATAAAATTACCAATTGTTTAAATTGTAATAGTTGTTTTTGTAATATGCGTTAAACGCAAACATAATGAATACACAAATATTTTTTTAATATTATAAGCGCATATAAAAAAGGTGATTATTTATTGATGGTTTTTGATGAAAAAACGTACCTTAAAATTTAGTCGTAGTTTTAAACGCTGGCATATACCTGAAACTTTCCAACCTCTGTTTGAAATGTGAAAATATTTGTTGGGCTGCTTGTTTTCCATTGAGTTAGGCTAGGGGTTCCCATAACAGAAATAGGGGGAGCAAGATTAGCTTGAGAAGATAAACCAGCTTTACTTTTCATGCCACCAGCAATCATATTAATAAGTTCGCTTACTCCATCCATAATATCATCATCTAGCATTTTTTCTGCGGGTAGAGCGATAACTTTTGATACAATTTGAACAATATCTGAACGATCTCCTGTTAAGGCAATCATACCTTCATGGTTACCATGAAGGTATATTAAACCTGCTACTTGGGATGTGCAGGTGAAAGTATCCATAGTTTGGGTGTTTATTAGCTTTGCCTCAAGAAAAGCCATTGTAGATAATGTGTCTGTCACTGAAGCATGCATACATTCCAGTAGTCTTTTGCTAATGTCGGTCTCTTGATTGTTCATATTTTAACTCCTGTTTAAATTTCACCCATGCCCAATGATTCCATTATTTTGCTAGATAGGTTTTCCGGTGTAAATGGTTTTGTTACATACTGAATAGCACCATTTTTTACCGCTTGTATAATATGGCCTTTTTCACTTTCAGTAGTTACCATCATAACTGGTATATGTTTCCAATCTTCAGATGCCTTAATAATTTTGAGTACTTCTAGGCCATTCATGCCAGGCATGTTCCAATCTAACATTATAAGCCCGATTTCATCAGAGCTGTTTCTAAGTACTTCTAAAGCCATTAGACCGTTTTCAGCTTCTAAAACATCATAACCAAGATTAGTTCCTACACCTGTGATTATGCGACGCATAGTTTTGGAATCGTCAATTGTTAATAGTTTCATTTGTTGACCCTATAAATGTCAGTCTAAAATAGTGTTAAACCCATTTATTTCTAAATTGGCAAGTACATTATACTAACATAACATAACACTAGCCTGCCTGATACATTACTGATTGACCTATGCGTACCTGCTTAAATTCTGTAGTTAAACCACGAGGTGACTCTGAAGCGCCAATGGCTAAATAGCCGTTTTTAGACAGCGTATTTCGCATTTTAGTAAAAATTTGTCTTTTAAAGTCATCAGAAAAATAGATAAGCACATTTCTGCACAATATAAGGTCAAATTTACCTAGGGAGTCAAAATGCTCCTTTAGGTTGAAAGGTTTAAAAGTGACAATATTGCGAATATTGGGCGTTATCTCATAAGTTGTCACTTGTTTAATAAAATATCTTGGTAAAAATTCATCACGCATTCCTCGTGATAAGGTCATTTTACTATATCGAGCCTGTTTTGCTGTTTGAAGGGCAGTAGGGGATATGTCAGTGCCAAGAATTGAAAATCTATTTATATCAAACTTAATATTATTCTTACGTCCAACATAATCTAACAACATGGCAACAGAGTAAGGTTCCTGGCCTGTGGAGCTTGCGGCAGACCAAATGCGGACCTTTTGTTTTTTTGAATGTTCAAGTAATTGAGGGATGACTACATCAGTTAAACCACCGAAAAACGAATTATCTCTGAACCATAGAGTTTCGTTGGTAGTAAGGGCATCTATGAACTTGCTACGTAGAGCAAGGTCACGCTTTATTTTTTTGTAAAATTGTACATAATTCTCACAGCCATTTTGTGCTAACAATACATTTAAACGATTTTCAATTAGATATTCTTTTCCTGGGTTAACAACTATTCCGCTGTATTCTTTCAATATCTCGCTGATCATATTGAATTCTTCTTTAGAAATTGCCATGTGCTATATCTTTTATTTGTTTTGGTTCATGAAGTTAGAACTGTTATCCACTTTTACATGGCAAATTTTTAAGTAAGAAATAATACATGCCTACAAATAGCATGTTTAGCATGTGTCTCGCCACTTTTTATTAAGAAAAGATAATAAAAACGTGATAAACAGGTAAAAATTTAATGTAGGTTAACTATTTGTTATATAAGGCATGTGTATAATAATATTATATGCGATTACCTTATATAGTTATATTTAAAAAAATATGTAGCTACTATTTTATTTGGCAATCAAGCATTAGTGTATCAAATCAGAATTATAAAATTGTTGTTTAGTGCAAAAAGTGTATTCAAAGGTTGCATTTTTTGAAAATTTCTCTACATTCAAAATATCAAAAATCTCTATATAAATTTAAAAACCTCTATATGAAGGGCGTTTTACGTTGTTTATCATATGAAGCTTCCTATGACCAGACCAGGTGATGAGCCAGTTCTCACTGCAAGCCAAACTGCCAAAATGTTTGGTGTTGCTGTGCAGACAGTTCACCAGTGGGTGGAAAAAGGTTTGTTAGAAGCCTGGAGAACGCCAGGAGGCCATCGTCGTATTTTAAAAAAATCGGTTCTTTCACTACTGGAACAAAGAGTTGGAAATTCTGATAAGAGTAGTACCCCTAACCCGTTTCACCTTCTAGTTGTTGAAGATGATGCAAGGATGGCAATGACTTATAAAATGCATCTGAAAAAATGGAATTTTCCTATGCAGGTAGACTCTGCTGCAAGTGGAGTTGAGGCACTTATACAAGTTGCGAAAAGAAGGCCAAATATGATCATAACTGATCTTGTTATGCCTGATTTAGATGGATTTCGCATGATTAAAGAGTTGAGAAAAGATCCGGAAATGCAATCCATCCACCTTATTGTAATAACTATTTTAGAAGCGCGAGATATTCAAGCAAGGGGGGGGATACCTGACGATGTAATGGTATTACAAAAGCCTGTTCAGTTTCCTTGGCTAAAAGAAATTGTTCGACAACAAATTACTCTATTAGAACAGGCAGCTAGAAAAAATGACTACCAAAAGTAGGAGTGAAATTGGAGAGGAAGTAACCCTTCTTCGGTCTCAGATTGAGGACTATAAAAATGATAAACTCCGCCTTAAAGATGTTGAAAGGCAACTGGATAGAACTCTATATGATTTAGGCATCCACCAAGAAGAGTTGCGATCGCAAAATGAAGAATTAAACCAAGCATATGAAAGACTTGAAGGTCTGCTGCAAAAATATTCTGTGTTGTTTGAAGACTCTCCAGTTCCTTATTTTGCTTTTGATACCAGACAGAGAGTAGTCGACGCCAATTTAGCTGCTGCTTCACTTTTAAGATCAGATAAAGAAGATTTGATTGGAAACACCCTGCTGACTCACCTTCCAAGAAAAGCGATATCTGTAGTCGGTGATCATTTTAGAAAAGTAATGCTATCGGGCCATGCTACAGATGAAATAATGCTAGGACCAGAAACTCAGACTCAAACACCATATATTTTTCAAAGCCAAAGAATAGCCGACCCAGACACTCGTCAACCTGTAAGCCTTACCGTTTTGTTTGATATTTCTCAAAGGAAACAGGCTGAACAGAAAATTGCTTACCTTGCTGAGCAAAACCGTAGGATTCTTGACTCTGTTGGAGAAGGAATTTTAGGTATAGGTTCTGAGGGGTTTATAGTGTTTGCCAACCCCGCTGCCGGAAAAGTTCTTGGCTGGAAAAGTGATAGCCTGTTAGGTAGAGAACCTTTTGAATTACTTAAGCCAAACGGAGAAGGTGGTAAGAAAATTTTTTCCACAGATTCTCTATTTGGAATGACTTTTAATGATGGAGAAGTGCGTAAGGTAACTGGAGAAACTTTTCAAAATCGTAAAGGCGGATGGATTCCTGTTGAGTATGTTGTTGCTCCTACTTTTGAAAATGAAAAAATTTCTGGTTTGGTTGTAACCTTCAGAGATGTTTCTCAACAAATTGAGTCTGCAAAAGCTTTGGTTAAAGCCAAAAATGATGCAGAGGCTGGTAGTAGGGCCAAGTCAGAATTTTTATCTATGGCTAGCCATGAGCTTAGAACACCAATGAACGCCATAATGGGCATGACTGATTTACTTCTTGCCTCTAAACTTGATGCAGAACAAAAGGAGTTTGCCTCAACTATACAGCATTCAGGAAAGGGGCTGTTATCTCTAATAGATGACATTTTAGATCTTTCAAGTATTGATGCAGGAAAACAGGTCCTTAAACACTCTTCTGTTAACTTAGCTGAACTAATAAATGGAGTTGTTGGAATTCTCCACCCTTCGGCCAAAGAAAAAGAGTTGGAGTTAGTCGCAAACTTATCAGAAGAAGTTCCTGATGCTATTCTTGGTGATGAAAGAAAATTAAGACAAGTTCTTCTCCATCTTCTTAGTAACGCAGTTAAATTTTCTTCTGCTGGAAAAATAAACCTTTCGGTTAAATGTGTTGATGATGGTGCTAAAACCAGCTCTGTTATATTTGCTATTTCTGATGAAGGAGTTGGAATTGCCAAGAAGGATTTAAAAAAGATTTTTCTACCTTTCACACAGATAGATTCTTCTGATACGAGAATATATGGAGGTGCAGGTTTGGGTCTTGCTATATGCGAACGATTTGTCCATGGAATGGGAGGAACCCTTAACGTTGCAAGTAAAGTAGGGCAGGGTAGTGCTTTCTCATTTGTTTTGCCAATTATCTCCCCAGATGAATTTTTATTACGCAAAAAATCTCCAAAATATTTTCCTGTTAAACAGACACAGGACTTTCCAGAAAATTGCCAAGTTTTAGTGGTAGAAGATGATGTTGTAAACAGAGCGTTGACTCTGGGTGTGTTGGGACAGTGGGGATTAAAAACTGAAATTGCTGAAAATGGGAAAATAGCTCTAGATATACTAAAAAAAAGGAGTTTTGATCTTATATTAATGGATATCCAAATGCCAATAATGGATGGTCTTACGGCTACAAAATTGTTTAGAAAGTTTGAAAATAAAGAGGGGGTATCTGGTCGCACTCCTATTATTGCCACAACTGCTTATTCGTTAGATGAACACCGTGAAGCCTGCTTAAAAGCAGGTATGAATGCTTACCTTACCAAGCCACTTGCTAGACATGATTTAAAAGTGGCGCTAAAGCACTGGTTGCAGCAGAGGGAAAAATATTTAGTTGCTGAGCCTGCAAATTCATTAGTTGTTAATAAGTCTGTCTTAGAAAAATTGCGAAAAGATATGGGGGCAGATTTTAAAATGATTATTGAGTTGTTCTTAGAAGTTCTTCCAGAGAGAAGAAAAGCTATAAGAGCAGCAGCTGATGCTTTAGATGGTGAAGCAATGCATATGCAAACACACCCATTAAAAACTAACTGTAGACAGGTAGGTTTAGATGGGCTTGCTGACCTTGTAGAAAATATTGATAACTTAGCTCGAACAGGGAAATGTAAAAAAACAGTAAAGCTTCTCATAAGGTTTGAAAAAGAGTGTGATCTAGCTCAAAAAACCTTACTTGAAGAGATTTTAAGCCATTAATTTTTAACTTTAAAAAAGAACGTATACAAATAAGAGTTTCAAGATGACTACATTAAGCAGTGCAGAAATGCAGGATGAGATTGCAGAACTACGGTTGAAGCTTGAAGAATACAAAAGCGAAAAACTTCGTTTAGCAGACTTAGAGCGACAACTTGAAGTGACGCTACACAATCTTTCTGTTCACCAAGAAGAGTTAACAGTCCAAAATGAAGAGTTGATTCTCTCCAGGGGAAACCTTGAGTCACTGTATAATAAATACGCCATACTATTTGAAGAATCTCCTGTAGGATATTTTATCTTTAACAAAAAAAAGAAAGTTTTAGAAACCAACCATGCTGCTGCCAAACTGTTAAATGTTTCCAGTAGTTCGTTGTTGAAAAAGTCAATAATTTCGCATGTTGATATCTCTGATATTAATCAATTCAGCAAACACTTCCAGCGGGTGTTTGATAGCGGTATGGCTTCAGATGAAATGCAATTGGTTCCCACAGATAAATTGACTATTCCCTGCATATTTCAGAGTCATAGAATTATAGACACTGATAGTGGAGAACCGGTTAGTCTGACTGTGGTTTTTGATATCTCTGAACAAAAACATAATGAACAGCAAATTGCCATCTTAGCTGAACGTAATAGGCGAATATTAGCTGCGGCTGGTGATGGTATAATTGGGCTAAACAAAGATGGGGTGATTATTTTTGCCAACCCAGCAGCTGAAAAAATGCTGCAATGGGGTGATACCGCTCTTTTAGGGTATACCCCCGAAAGAATATTAGAACCATTAGACCAAAATGAAGAACCTATCCCTCAAGAGAGATGTCCCATTCAAAAAACATTGGATGATGGTGAAAGTCGCTCTGTTTCTGAACATAGCTTTATACGTCGAGATGAAAGCCGTTTCCAAGTGGAGTACAATGTTGCACCGACTTATGATGAGAATTCAATCTCTGGTTTAGTTCTATCTTTTAGAGATATTACACAACGTAAAAAAGCTCAAGAGGCATTGCGAAAAGCTCATGATGATTTGGAAATAAGGGTTGAAAAGCGTACTCGTGAGTTAAGTGTTGTCAATGATAGAATTAGGTTGACTGCTCAAGTATTTGAAAGTACCTCTGAAGCAATTGTTATTACTGATAAAAAGAATAAAATTGTTGAGATTAATCCTGCTTTCTCAAAAATTACTGGATATTCTCCCAAAGAAGTTATTGGAGAAGACCCTGGTTTTATGAAATCAGGTCGTCATGACCATGAGTTCTATTCTAAAATGTGGCAAACCATCTGGAAAGAGGGCTTCTGGCAAGGTGAAATTTGGGATAGACGAAAAAATGGAGAAATTTATCCTAAATGGCTATCTATAAATACAGTTAAGGATAACGAAAACCAAATTATGCATTGTATAGGGGTTTTTTCTGATATCAGTATTGTTAAAAGTGCTGAAGAGAAATTAGAAAGACTTGCCTTTTTTGATGGTTTAACCAGCTTGCCTAATAGAGCACTATTTAAAACCAGACTGGAACATGAGTTTACCTCAGCCTTGCGACATAAAAAAAAGGTTGCTTTGCTATTTCTTGACTTAGACAATTTTAAAAATGTCAATGACACTTTAGGTCATGCTGCTGGTGATCAACTGTTGGTTGTGATGGCTGATCGTATTAAATCTTGTGTGCGAGATTCTGATACTGTATCCCGCTTGGGGGGAGACGAATTTACAGTTATTTTAACTAATATAGAAGATGACTCTTCTGTATCATATGTTGCTAATAATATTTTAAAATCTCTAAAACTACCGGTAGCTTTAGGAGAACAAAAAGTTACAGTTGGATGTAGCATAGGCATAGCTATTTATCCTGATAATGGTTTTGATTCTAATGAATTGATTAAAAATGCTGATGCTGCAATGTATCATGCCAAAGCATTGGGTCGTAACTCTTCAGTATTTTTTACTGAAGAGTTAAATATTCGCGCTGTAAAAAGGATGGATATTGAAAACGGATTGCGACAAGCATTAGAAAATGATGAGTTACTTCTCCATTATCAACCCAAAGTTGATTCATCATCAGGTCAGCTTGTAGGAATGGAAGCTTTAATAAGGTGGAATCGTCCTAATGTTGGGTTGATCTCTCCAGCAGAGTTTATTCAGGTTGCTGAAGATTCTGGTATGATTAGAGATATAGGGAAGATAGTATTGGAGAAAGCCTGCCAAGAGATGGTGGGGTTAGAAAAAGAGGGTTTATCTCCTCCTCCAGTTTCAGTCAACCTTTCTATACGAGAACTAAAACATGCTGACTTGGTGGATAGCCTTAGCAAAATTTTGCGTAAGACCAAGCTTTCTCCACAGCTTTTAGAGTTGGAAATTACAGAGAGCATGATGGCTGATGATGTAGAAGAGGTTATTTTTAAACTGACTAAAATTAATGATATGGGAGTATCTATTGCTGTGGATGATTTTGGCACAGGCTACTCCTCTTTGAGTTATTTAAAAAGGTTTCCAATCCACACCCTTAAAATTGATCGATCTTTTATACAAGACCTTCCTGAAGACGAAGATGATGCTGCTATTGTATGTGCTATTATTTCTATGGCTCATAGCTTAGGGCTTTCGACAGTTGCCGAAGGGGTTGAGACCAAGGAACAAAAAATGTTTCTTCATAAACTTGATTGCAACCATATGCAGGGCTATTTCTTTAGTCGTCCACTACCTATTGTTGAGCTTAAGCAGTACCTCAAGCAGTCAGCTAAGGTCTCTCATCCGCAAACTCCACCACTTTAGCAGATGTTTGAATGCATTTAATCTCAACAGAATGGAGGCGGATTTTCCAGTTGGTATTAATAATGGCTGTGGTGGCCATGAGTGTTGGTGGGTTATCACTTTATGTACTATATGAAACTGCATTTAATGAAGCAAAATCTCGTTTAACTGAAACAGCACAAAGTCGAGCAAGACTGATGGAGTCCGTAGCCCGTTTTAATGAAGTTCACAATAAAAATTATGCTCAAGGATCTTTCCACGCTACCCTCTTTCAAATTAGGCAGGCTCATGACAAATTTGAAGGTTTTGGCAAAACTGGTGAGTTTACAATGGCCAAACTTCAGGATAATAAAATTGTCTTTGTTTTAAGTCATAGACACAATAAAACAGATAAACCAAAACCTGTACCTTTTAAAAATGATGAAGAATATGGCCACCTAGCAGAACCTATGCGCCAAGCACTTCTTGGTCATTCGGGTACAATTGTTGGTAACGATTATAGAGCAGTTGTTGTTTTAGCAGCCTATGAGCCTGTTGAAGTTCTTAACCTTGGTGTGGTTGCCAAAATTGATCTTGCAGAGATTAGACAGCCATTCATTGAGGCTGGGCTAATTTTATTTGTCATTTCTGCTGTGGTTATTGGTAAAGGCGACCTTAATGTTACTCGAATGCTTATTCCTGAACTCCGTGGAGAGT
>JADGBW010000082.1 GCA_015231305.1 Magnetococcales bacterium
CTTTTCATGTATACGTTAGGGGTATTAATGAATATTTGCATAGAAAAATAAATTTGCTAGAATGATGTTTGAATATCATTTTGGTTTTCAAAAACCGGATATTGTATAAATTACAGACATTCAACACTAAATAATTTTTTATGGGACAAATATTAAGAAAGAGTGTCTATAATTTACAAAATGTTAGGGCTAACGTGGAGTATAAAAATGAAGAGAACTATCGCTACGCTGTCGGTCGCAGTTTTATTAGGGTCAACAGCCCTGTTTACACCAGATACCAGCGATGCATGGGGGTGGGGTTCTGCTAATAGAGATGATTATCAATATGGTGGCAGGTATTATCCTAATGTAAATGGAGAAACCTCAAAGAAAAATTATGAAAATGCAGATTCCGAGGCATATCGTAAAGGTTATAGAGATGGTCTAAATGCAAGCAGAAGGGGAGACTATTACCCTAATGACATGGGTAGAAGCAGTTCTAGGTATGGTGATGGATATTACCCAGATCGCAGTGGTTATTATCAGCCAAGTGATTTTGACGGCGGTTTTTTATATCCTAACGTAGGTGGTGACTATCCAACCGACGGGCCAGCTAGTTGGTTACCATGGGATTTGCAGAACTAAGAGTTAAATAAAACAACTTAGACAGGTTAAACTCTTAATCTGTCTAAGTTGTTTATACAATATACTTAAAATGATCGTCCTGTTTTTAAGTTTATAAACTATAATGGCTTCACTTAAAAACTATACACAATAAGAAGCCCTCGTCATTCCCATGAAGGTGGGGATCTAACCCGGATATTTCATGAAGAATAGCTGCTATGCTGCCCCAGGGATTGCCAGAACTGCGTTGCAGGATAAATTTTTAAGGATCACATACTAACAGTATGCTCAACTGAAAAATTTATCCTGCGCCTTGTTATAGCAACCCCTGGAACAACCTTTCGGCCACTCTTCATGAAATTTCCGGGCTAGGGCAGCAAAGTTGAACTCTCTGGGTTCCCTCTTTTACGTGGTTGACGTGATGTTGGTCGTAGAGTGTCTGTTTTTGATTTGAAACCACTATATCTGTTGTTAGTTTAACCAAATCTTTCTTAAAATCTGCTCCACATTTTTTTTAGTGACTATATTTACCTAAGTAAGTTTGAAAATATTTATTATGTATGCTGTTCTCCTTGCTAAATTCTCAACTAATTTTCTTCTACCCTCTTTTAACTATTTGTCTTTTGTGTTTTTTTTGAGAAGAATAAAATGAATGAGAAGAAAATATCCCAAACGCCTGTTAATACTCAAACCCAAATAACAGTAGATGAAGCATATAATCAGGCTTTAAATAAATTTTACAATCAGTGTTATACAGAGTCAGACCAACTTTGCACTGCAATTCTAAATACACTTCCTAACCATATTGATGCAATTAATTTACTTGGAGTAATAGCGCAAAAACTCAACCGTCATGATCTAGCAGTTGAACAGTTTTCTCGTGCTATAAGAATTGAAAATAATAGGTCAATGTTGTACTACAACTTGGGAATATCACTAAATGAATTAGGACAGGTTGATAACGCTTTAGAAGTTTTGTTTGTTGCTTTACAAAAAGATTCTCAAAACAGTGAAATAATTAAATATATTGGCAATATATTAGAAAAAATTGAGGGGTTGATTGAAAACAGTGATGTTGTTGAAAATATAAATAATATATTACAACTGGCTATATATTTTCATAAAATTGATCGTTTAGATAAAGCAGAAAATTGCTATAAAAAATACATAAAACTTAATCCAGATAGCTCCATAGCTCTTAATAATTACGCAACTTTAATTAATAGTCATGGTAAGTTTAATGAAGCCATAAGCTATTTTAAAAAAGCAATAACTATTCAACCAAATTATTCAGATGCCTATGGAAACCTTGGTACTGTATTACTTGAACAAGATGAGCTAGATGAAGCTGTAAATATTTTGCAAAAAGCAATATCGCTAAAACCAAATTATGTTGAGGCAATATATAGCCTTGCTTCTGCTTATTACAAGCAAGGCATGCTTAACGAGGCTGTTATAAATTTTAATAAAACAATTTCATTAAAAACAGACTATACCGATGCATATATAAACATTGCTAGCATTAAAAATGCCCAAGGCAAATTAGACGAGGCAATTATAAGTTTACAAAAAGCAATTGTTATTGATGCAAATAACCCTGTTTCCCACAATAATCTAGGTAATATTTATAAAGACCAAAATAATATAGATAAGGCTATAACATGTTATAAAAAAGCAATGGAAGTGGATCCTGAATATGTTCTAGCTTATAATAATATTGGAGATTTAATAGTAGAACTAGGAGAGCTAAATGAAGGGCTAAACTATTATAAAAAGGCAATTAAAATTCAGCCAAGGCTAGAATATGAAATTAAGTTAGCATTAAGCCAATGCCCAATTATACCATCTATTGATAATGTTATCTCTTATAGGCAAAAGCTGCAAAGTGATATAGCTGATCTGTTAACCAAGGGTAAAAGTTATGCAGACCCTTTAGAAAAAATTAATATTACTAATTTTTATTCTGCTTATCATGGTTTTAACGAAAGATCATTGCAAAAGCAGATTGCCAATTTTTTTCTTCACAGTTTTCCAATTCTGTCTTCACATCCATTAACAATTTCAAATGATAAAAAACCTAATAGAAAGTTGCGCATAGGTTTTATGTCATCGTTTATGTTTGGCCATACAATTGGTTATCTTAATAAAGGTATAATAGAGCATTTAAATAGAGACAGGTTTGAGGTAGTAGTTTTTCGCTTACCAAATAACCAGGATGATGTATCACAATATATTGATAATCTGGCAGATGAAGCAGTTGCTATCACTAGAGATTTGGGTACGACAAAACAAATAATTTTGGATAAAAATTTAGATGTTTTATACTACCCAGACATAGGGATGTGCGCATTTACTTACTTTTTAGCGTTTTATAGGTTGGCTCCTGTTCAATGCACTACATTAGGACACCCAATTACAACTGGTATTCCTAATATGGACTATTTTATCTCAGCCCATTGCATGGAAGAAAAAGAAGCCCAGCAACATTATTCTGAAACACTATACCTAATGCAGCGTTTACCTTGTTATTATTATCCAGCCACTATACAAGACAAAAAACCCACACGTGAAGATTTTTCTTTACCGTCAGATTGTAATATATATTTATGCTCACAAACATTATATAAGCTTCACCCTGATTTTGATATTGCAATAATGGAAATATTGGCTAAAGACCCAAATGGGATGGTAGTATTTATTTCAGGAAAACATGAAAACTGGGAAAAATTATTACGTAAACGTTGGAACAAGCTAGCTATAAACAGAGCAGAACAAATATTATTTTTACCACGGTTAAAGCCAGATCAATTTATATCTCTTTTTCAAATTGCAGATGTTGTTCTTGATACTTTCCACTTTTCAGGTGGTAAAACAACATCAGAGGCACTATCAGTAGGCGCACCTGTTGTTACATTACCAGGGGCATACATGCGTGGTAGAATAACACTTGGTTGTTATAAGCTTATGGGAGTTATGGACCTTGTTGCCAAGGATGCCCAAGATTATGTAAATATAGCTCACCGTTTGGTTAACGATTCTAAATGGCGAAAAGAGGTTGTTAATAAAATAAAAGCAAACTCTCACCAAATTTTTGAAGACAGAGAGACGGTAAGAGAGTTTGAACGTTTTTTTGAATTTTCTATTGAAAATTATAGAGTTTAAAATTAGATATAATAATCAATTTGCTAGGTTTTTTAGTTATGGATCTTGACCCACAAAAACATAAAGGTATGGTTTTTTCTAAGTGTGGAGAGTGTAACAGCTGTTGTGATGGATCTCTGTTTACAGTTGGTTTTGTACCTTTAATAGATTTTATTGAGACTGCAAAATATTTTCCCATAGTTTTTCAAAAAATATATGGTGAATATTGGCCGGGGATGATCTATACCTTACAGGCTGGTGTTCCATGTCCGTACCTAGACCACAAAAAAAAACGTTGTTCAATTTACAACACTCATCGACCAGTAGCATGTCGCCATTTTCCTTTTCGTTTCAAAGCTAAGGGTTCAGTAGAAAGAGAACCATTTGTTGGTTTTCCTTTTTTAATTGAAATGGATGATAGATGCCCAGCTCTTGAGACAGACTCTCCTGGTTTGGCGTTATTAGATGAGAGTGGAAATATTTCAATGTCTTTTATAAATAGTATAGGCATGCCTGATCGAATAGATTTTGTAGAAGAGACAAGAGATTTTTGTCGAAAGTTAGATTTTTATAGATTGTTAAAAAGAAAAAAATTCAAACTAAAAACAGAGTCTGGTAAAAAGGTAACATCTACTTATCATGTTATAGATAAAAATAGGTTAAACAGTGGTTATGAAGACCTGAAAAGTCAATATACTCCATATATATATGCCCATCATCAAAGCCTGAAAGCCCCAAAAATACTTATTGAGTCAGCCCGATAAAGAATACACAGATAATTTTTTTTGTTATAGTAAGAACTGTGTAATTTTAACTTTATTTTTATAAGTAAATTATCTTCATGATTTTTCTAGGAGCCTAATGACTTTAAAAGAGATTCCAGCACATCGTCGTATATCAATTAGGTTGGCTAAAATTGGGGTCGGAGTAGCCTTTGTTTTGGGGTTATTTCTTGGTGCGGTACAGGTTTGGTTGGATTATGCCAAAGAAAAGTCGGTAATTGCTGAAAATATAGAACATACCTTACGGGTTGCTAAACACTCTGCTGTACCAGCGGCTTGGCGTATGGATGAAAAACTCTCTCGTGGAATTGTGCAGGGTTTGTTAGACCATGCTTTTATTGTGAAGGCAGAGATTATAAGTGACCTTGGTGATGTGCTAGCCAAGGCGCAAATTGAATCGCCCCAAAGCTCTACACTCTGGCTTACCCAACTTATAACCCAACCACACTCTATTCACCGTATTGTTCTTTCAGACAAAACAGATAGTGAAAAAGGTTATGGTGAAATTATTATCACCATTAATCGTGATACAGCTTTTCAGGGGTTTTATAATCGCTCTTTTTTTGTACTTATTTCTGGCCTTATTCGCAACATCATACTGGCTATAGTTTTAGTATTTGTTTTCTATTTTGTTTTAACCCGGCCTCTTATAGACTTAATTGAAGGTTTTCGTCGTATAGACCCACACAAACCTGATAGAACCTCACTACCTAGTCCAACAAATATGGCAAAAGATGAACTCGGTTTGTTAGCTAGCACTCTTCGCAGCTATTTAGTTGTTAGTGGTGAGCATCTTAAAGAGCGTTCAAGGGTTGAAACAGCACTACAAGAGAGTGAGTCTTATATTAAACAAATTAACGTTGAGCTAGAAAAAAGGGTAAGAGATAGAACCGCCCAATTAGCAGCAGCCAACAAGGAGCTGGAAAGCTTTGCCTATACTGTATCTCACGACCTACGGTCTCCATTACGAGCTATAAGTGGATTTTCAGATATTCTGTATTCGGACTGCTCGGATAAATTAAACAGCGATGAAAAAGGCTATCTTAAGAATATACAGGATTGCAGTACTGAAATGAGCGATTTAATTGATGGGTTGCTTACTTTATCTCGATCTACCTTAGGCACATCTTCCCAGGATGTAATTGATGTTTCAACAATAGCAAATGAGATAATGAACTCACACCGGTTGGTTGATACTGAGCGTTTGGTAACATGGGATATAATGAAAAATATATCAGTAACTGGTGATTATCGCCTGATTAAGACTTTGCTGGATAACCTAATAGGTAATGCATGGAAATATACTAGCAAAAAGCAAAATGCCCATATTGAATTTGGTGTTACAAAAAATGGTGAAGAGACAATATATTTTGTGCGAGATAATGGGGCTGGTTTTAATATGGATTATGCCAAACAGCTTTTTTTACCTTTTAAGAGACTGCACAATGTAAGTGAATTTGAAGGAACTGGTATTGGTTTGGCCACAGTACAAAGGATTGTTCATCGTCATGGTGGCAGGATCTGGGCCGAGGCAGAGGTTGATAAGGGAGCAACATTCTTTTTTACTTTAGAAAATGGTTATGATATTGCTGAAAACAATTAGCAGATAAAAATAATTCATAGTTTTATTGGGCTGTTTTAGGTTTGAAATGCTCTGTGATCATATTTTCATATCGCACCCAAGCTGAAGAATCCATCCACTCTTTGTATATACCGTAAAAGTCTGGATTGAGACGTAAACTAAGAATAATAGGGTTAAGTTTAGCTAATATAGTATAGCCCCATTCAGTTTTTGGGCAGCCTACATAAACTGGCACTAAACTAGGGTGCTCTTGCAGCGGAATGGATATAATTTCTTCCTTAAAACCTAGATGCCTAGCCATATACTCGCCTTCGTATGCATATCCTATAGTATAGTCGATTCTACGAAATTTAAGCATCTTCATGACCCCCTCAAAGATATTAACTCCAGAAGTAACCACGCTATTTTTACTGTTGGCATATTTTCGGATTGTCTTATCAACTTCACTGGAGTAGGAACGACCAAGGGAGTAGCCGAGTATCAGGTCTGATTGTTGTAATAGCTCTTTTAGTGAGATTGCCCCATGGGAATTACTTAATGGGCTAAAGAGTGGTAGTAGTCTTTTTGATGTAATAATAGCGTTTTGGGGAGAGGCTAAAATCTGTTCGGAATAGGCAACAACTTTTTCACGATCACTGTTTTTTAACAGAACCATTGAACAGACGTTTTTACCAGCTGAAATTGTTTTTATGATTCTTTTAAAATTTGAAACCTTCTGTGTATGGCGATAGTCTGGCAGGTTTTTAAAAATATATTTTGATACTTTATCACCAAGGCCACTGCCTGCTCCTGGTCCCTTTACAATATATATTGGGGGGAAATCTGGGTGTAACCATAAAATGGGCTTTTTTGCCTCACTATTGGATATACCAGGGTTTAAAAGGTAGGCCAAAATTGTTAAAACAGCTATAAATGCGTATGACCATTCAAAATATTTGACCTTTTTTTGCATTGAGTAATTTTGAATGGCCATTATTATAGTTAGAGATTATAAATTATCTTTGGATAAGGATTGGTAACGGCCTTTAAACTTTACCTCACCTGAGCCAACTTCAAAGTGTATTCCATTTTCAGATTCACCAAAATCTATACCATTTACTTTGCTCATATTTTCAATTTCTTTTAATGCTGCAAACATTTCGTTGGCTGCATTATCAATTCTGTTTTTGGTGAGTGTGTTAGATTTATAACATTCCTGAAGGATAACAATAGAGGTTGCGGCATTTGTAAGCATGTGGACAACAGCATTTATTGTGGTGTCTAGAGTCTCTACCATATTTTGAGCTGTTACTTTTCTGGCTTTTTCTTTTAACAGCTCATTTTTAAGGCGATGGTTTTCAATCTCTTGTAGGTAGGCCATTCGCAGCCTTAAATGTGTTTCTACCCTTGCTAAAACAATGGTTACAGATATTGGTTTGGTAATATAATCTACCGCACCAAGGGCTAACCCTTTTGCTTCGTCTATGTTTTTATCCATTGCTGTAATAAATATAACCGGAATATCACGGGTTTTCTCGTCGGCTTTAAGACGTTTTATAACTTCATATCCATCCATTTCAGGCATCATGATATCCAACAGAATAATATCCGGTGCTGGTTCTGAACGGGCAACATCTAAGGCTTGTTCTCCATTTAAGGCGATGCTACGTTCGTAGTCAGATAGTGTCTCTACAAGAACATCAATGTTTGCAGGTTCATCGTCTACAATAAGAACCCTTTTTCTTGTTATCTCTTCATTCATTTTCTGTTTTTCTCCTGCAATCGATTCAAATTTCCAGAAATTTTCTGTAAAGCTTTTAAGGCTTTTTTAAAATTATAACGGTTGAGGTGGTTTTCAAGCTCGCTAAATAGTTGCTCTTGGGTGGTTCCGTTAACTGTATCACGTATAGCATCTCGTACAGTAGTGGAATCATAGTTATTACGTTTTAGGTGCTCTTCAAGCTCAGCCAATAGGGGGGCTAGTTTGCCTGTATTTACCGCAATGTTTGAAACAGTAGATTTAACCGTTTCTGTTTTTTTAGTCTCCAATACACCCAAAGATTTACACAGTTTATCTAAGGATAAACTAAATTGAGATAAGGCAATAGAAATTTTTTGGGATTTTTTTTGTTTTAAAGCTTCTTCTAGGTATAACGATGACTGGTGCAGCGAATCTGCACCAATGGTTCCTGCTATCCCTTTTATTGTATGTATAATATGTTTTGCCTTATTTTTATCTTTTTGTTGCAGGGCCTTTTTAATATATTTAGCATCTTTTGCATGGTCTTCTTTAAAGCGGATTAGCAGTTTTATATAACCATCTCTATTTCCCCCCATTTTCTCTAATCCAGTTTTTGTGTCTACCCCTGATATTACTAGCAAACCAGAATGTTTTTTTACATTATCATGTATTTTTAAAGGGGTTTTGTAGTTAATCCATTTTGTAAGAGTAGAATATAACTGCTCTGGGCTTATTGGTTTAGCTATGTGGTCGTTCATGCCTGCTGCGATACACTTTTTTTGGTCTTGGGGCATGGCATTGGCAGTCATGGCTATAATTGGTAGCTTGTTAAATTTGTTATCACTTCTTATACATTGTGTTGTTTGGTAACCGTCTAAACCATGCATCTGAATATCCATTAATACAGCTTCGTATTGGTTTTGTTTAACTGCTTTTATTGCGTCCATACCACTGTTGGCAAATTCCACAACAAGCCCAACCTGTTCTAGCAGGCCTCGTGCTACTTCTTGGTTAATTATATTATCTTCAACCACCAAAATTTTAGCATTACCTATTATAGCTCGTGTATCATTTTCGTTAGCTAATATTGTGCTTATTTGGTTATGGCTAATTTGTTTCTCTCCAAAAACCATCAAAATGGTATCAAGTAGGTTTAAAGTTGAAACTGGTTTTTCGAGTATTTCGTCTAATTCATGACTTAAAGCATGAGCTTTGGTTTTTTCTAGCCCAAGTGAAGTAAGCAGTACTGTTTTTGGGACATGTCCCGAAGAACCTGTTTTTGCAAGCCTGCTTTTAATCTCACCTGTTGCGGTAATGCCATCAATATCTGGCATTGCAAAATCCATAATAACGAGATCAAATGGATTGTTTGTAGTGTTCGTTGCTAATAACTTTGTTATTGCTTGAGTACCAGAGTTGGCACTTTCTACCTTAAACTCACACTGCTCTAAAAAATCTTTTATTGACTTGTTGACGATAGGGTTATCATCAACAACCAGAACATTTAAATTTTTTAATGGGCTAGGTATTTCTGGTATTTCCCTTTTTTTAGCTCGGCACTCTACCTGCACACTAAAGGAGAAGGTGCTGCCTTTTCCTTGAACACTTTCAGCCCAAATTCGGCCCCCCATTAATTTTACCAAACGAGTGCAGATTGCTAAACCCAGACCAGAGCCACCATATTTTCTAGTTGTTGAGCTATCGGCCTGTACAAATGGTTCAAATAGTTTTGGCAATATTTCTGAGGCAATACCTATACCTGTGTCAGTTACCGAAAATATCCACTCGTGTGAGCCTTCAACGTTTGTTTCATTGCGTACTGAAATGGTGATTGAACCATCTTCAGTAAATTTTAGGGCATTTTTAGTCAGGTTTATCAACACCTGTTCTAACCGTAGAGAGTCACCATATGCAGTGCGGCAAAATCCATGGGGCATAGATAGAATTAACTCAACCTCTTTTTCAACTGCTTGTTGGTGAAAAAGATCTGCTAAATGGTTGAATAAAACCTGAGGATCAAACTCGGTGTAATCGAGTTGTAGCTGGCCTGCTTCAATTCTTGAGAAATCAAGAATGTCATCAATTAGACTTAATAGAATATGTGAAGCATTTTCAACTTTGCTAAGGTAGTTAAGTAGTTTTGTTTCTGGTTCCATGCGGATTGCTAATTTAGTCAACCCTATTATAACATTCATTGGAGTACGAATTTCATGGCTCATGGTGGCAAGAAATTCACTTTTTGCATGGCTTGTTTGCTCGGCAATCTCTTTTGCTTTTTTAAGATGCTCTTCTTGTTGGCAGCGAACAATTATGCTTGCTAGTGTACCTGTTATTATCCTTAAAAAAATTGTTTCATCATCTGTTAGTACATGCTTTGCTTTAATAAATAGAGTAAGAACCCCCAATAATTGATCACCTAGCATTATGGGCAGGCACAATTGTTTATGGTTTTCTTTAGTATCTGAAATTATTACAGGGTTGCTATCTTTGTTTTCAGTAAATACTACTGTTTTTGAAATAGATGCTTGCTCACATAGACAACCATTTTCTTTAGTTTTATTACAAACTCTTTGGAGTGGGTTAAGTACGCCATATTTGACAGTAAGTACTAACTTATCAGACTTTTCATCCCTTAAAAACACAATACCTTTGGGTTCTAAAGGAAACCAAGCAATAGAGGTAATTAAAGATAAAGATTCTAAAAGGTGTTCTTCTAATGATAGTGGTTCCAACGCATCTAGTAATAAACGGTTGGTCACCTCTCTGGTTTGGCTTGCACGCTCTGCTACATCTTTTGCTGATAGTAGCTCCTGTGTTATCCGCTGTAGTTCTAAATGATTTTTAACTCTAGCCTTTACAATTTCTGGGCTTACAGGTTTGGTCATATAATCTACTGCACCTACCTCAAAGCCTTTTGTTTCGTCAAACACCTCTTGTTTGCCAGAAATAAAAATTACAGGTATATGCTTAGTATTATCATCTGCCTTTAAACGTCTACAAACCTCATAGCCATCCATAATGGGCATGTCAACGTCAAGAATAATCATATCTACTTGTTTTAACGTGACAACTTTTAAAGCATCAACTCCACAGTTGGTAAGTAGAATTTCATAATCTAGCTCAAGTGTAGCAGCAAGGGATCTGATGTTGCCTGGAGCATCATCAATTATCAAAATTGTTTGCGCTTTTTTTTTCATAAGGCAGTCTTTTATGAGAGAAATATATAATTAATGAAAGTTAAGAGATGTAAATTAATTTTACATTGTAATCGGGTGTTACAAACCGGGAAAATATTTCACATTAAGGAATATTTTGCTTTCAATAATAGTACATTATTTTCCTCATGACTGTTTAACAATTAACATATATCTGCGTTACGTCAAGCTTATTAGTTAGTTAGAGTTTATGGCACGTATTAAGCTATTAGTAAAAGTAAGGAGACCATTAAGCAACATCTTTAATTAAAGATAACTGAGATGATTAAGCAATATTGTTCAATTTTAAAAATATTATTTTTTATTAAATATACAAACAATAATAATATCTAGGGTATGTGGAGAGAAAAATGAAATATCTAACATTAGGTAAAAACTCAAAAGGATTTTTTCTTTCTCACGACGAAAAAATATTGATGGAATGCATAAAAATTGAGCACATACAAGCGGTAGCTCCTCTGCTAGAAGCTGATGGAATTATTCTTCAATGTAATAATATCACAAGGCTTTTATCTCAACTGCCTCAAGAGATATTTATATCTAAAGCAGCAACAACAGCAGCTTAAACTAGCTTTAATAAACCTAGTATAGTGTAAAAATTAACAGCTATTTAATTAGTGTTTTGAAAAATTAAATTCAGACTTTTTGTATATAGCATATCAATATCAAGATCAGCAGTATGCGACACAATTACGTCTCCATAAAAACATGAAGCAAGATGTATTAGGGTTGCCATATGGTCATTTGAAGGGTCTATCTCGGCTAAGTGTTTTAACATAATTTCATTTCCACTGGGTATTTTAATCTTATATATCTCAGGCGTATCGGGATAAAGCAAAAATCTGTCTACTTCTTCAATGTCGTTGGCATTAGGAGCAATTTCACTAGTTAATAATGAGGCAACAAAATTTGTAAAAAGCCGTGGGTGTTTTTTTATCTGTTGAGCTGTGTGTTTAAAAACACGGCGTATGGCATCTTCCCCGGTTAGCGGTTGGTTGTGTTGTAGTACCATGAGATCCAAAGCCCAAATTCCCATCATATATTTAAGAATATCTTCTTTCTTATTAAAATAATTGAAAAATGTCATTTCCGTGATCCCAATCTCATCGGCAATAGACTTAACCTTTAAATCTCTAAAATTTGACTTAATAGTCAGCCGATAAAGAGCATCTAGGACATTTAACCTGGTTTGCGCTTTGTTGATTTCTCGCTTGCCAAAATCACTCACTTATAAAACCCACCTTGCTTAATCCTATGTTATTTTGTGTAAATCTAAAAAAATTATAGTCGACTAAAAAATATTTGACAAGTGTTTATATTTTGTTCTATTATTTTTTTAGTCGACTAAAACTTTTTACAAAATACTAACTATTACAGTCTGAACAAAACGACATTTGGAGATAATTTATGATAGACAGCTACCGCAATCCGTTACGCTTTTTTTTCTTTTGCGCTTTCATACCTTGGTCGCTTTGGTTGATAGCGGCCTATCTAAGCCATCAGCCAGATGCTGAACAATACGGTGTTTTTATCAGTTCATTAGGACTAATAGGTTTAGGTAGCCCACTGTTTGTAGCTACCTATTATATTAGCAAAGACAAGCACTTGCTTAAGGATGTTGCAGGGCGTTTTATAAACTATAATTCTGGTAATAGACGATATTTATTAGCATCTTTAATATTAATGCCAGCCACTATTATTCTTGCAATGGCAATATCTCTGCTATTTGGTTATGACCCAAGGCAGTTTGTTATAACTGGTGAAGCAACCTTTAGCTCAGCACTATTTCCTGTTTGGTTTTTACTTATCATTGCGCCGGTTTTAGAAGAGTTGGCTTGGCACAGCTACGGCACTGATTGCTTAAGACAAAAATTCACACTTTTCACAACTTCTATGATATTTGCAGTTTATTGGGCGCTTTGGCATATCCCCCTGGCCTTTATACAGGGTTACTACCATAGCAATTTAGTGGAGGAGGGGGTTCTACATAGTCTCAATTTTCTTGTTAGCCTTTTTCCTTTTGTTCTCTTGATGAATTGGATCTACTACAAAACTGACAGAAACATTCTAGCAACAGTTTTTCTTCATCTGACCGCTAACATTTTTAACGAAATTTTTGCAACTCACCCAGACAGCAAGGTTATACAGACTGGGTTACTGTTGGTGTTAACAATTTATCTGCTATTTACTGAACGGGATCTTTTTTTTAAGCAACAGTACCCCGCACCAGTCTTACAGTACAAACCACTATCAAATTCCACTATCTCATATAGGACAATATAATGTTTAATAAAATATTTTTTTCATGTCTTCTTGTTATGTTTCCTGTGGTCTCTTTTGCCCAAGACCAAAGTGAAACTAATTTAAAGCCTGTGCAAATAGTACCACTAGTGCAATATGAAAACTTGAGCCTTGAATCGCAAAACATTCAATCTTCAAGTGCTGGCCTGCAAATTATAGGTACAGATGTTCAGTTCATCGGGTTGTATACGCAACATGTGTTCAAAGAACCTTTAAATAGTGGTTTCCCCCGTCGTTATCACACCATTGATGTTTTATTAGATGGTAAAAACGGTCGTAATCAATATCTTGGTATATTTAAAAGTGAGTCTGATAAACCCGTTAGTGGTGGTATAGACACTTATCAAGCTGCTGGGGTATACGGTTATGAAGTGATACAAAAACCCAACTTCTCTTTTGTACTTGGGGGAGGTTTAGCAGTGGGTAATTTTGGTATTGAAACAGACGATGGAGAAAATTGGCCAGTTATCCCAGTGCCGTTAGTACGTTTGAATTATCACTCGGATTGGTTGGAAGCCAAATTTGAATTTTTAACTTCACCAAATATAAGTTTTACTCTCGCACCAAAAGACCGTATACGCTTAACCGGAGATATTCGCATGGACCAATTCCGGGATACTCGCGACATAATTTTTGAGGTTGCATTAGCATATCGTCCTTTTAGCAATAAGAATGAAATGGGCGACTATACTGGAATAGCACTTGGCTTTAAAAATGACCATTACGGCCCGTTTAAACTAGGTAATAAAGAAGAAGAGGAGTCCATTGAGGTACATTATTATTCACTGTTTGCTGAGTTTGATATATCCGTATTAAAAATAACCGCCGGCTATGCCTTTGGTGGACGTTCTCTTTATAACGAAACAGATAAACTAAACTTGAAAGAAGGCTCCTATGTATCTGTTCAGGGTATGTTTCCCTTTTAACAATAGGTACTTATTATACAAACATTTTGTAAGAGTTTAGATATTGTAAAACTAGTAATTCTTATAAATATAAAAAGGCTATTCCCCAACACTAAGGAATAGCCTTTTTAATATAAAATTTTAAGGTCAACTAATATAAGAGCGTAATTTTTCGGCAAAATGCATAGGGTTAATATTATATAAAGACCATGGATGTTGCTTTGTCACGTTATCTTCTTGAGCCATAATTAGCTGATCAAGAGTAAGTGGAGGTTTGGGGTGGAGCTTTTCAAGCAAGCCTGCTTGTAACCTAAGAACAGGCAAAGGTATAGGCAGTATAGCCCGTCTCTTGTTTGTTGCTTTGCTAATTTCAGTAAGTATTGTTTTGAATGTAAGCTGTTCAGGACCCCCTAGTTCGTAGGTTTTGTCGAATGTTTGTTGGTCATTTAAGGCTTTGTTAACAAACTGTGCGACGTCTTCAACCCAAACAGGTTGCATCATATTTTCCCCAGCACCTATTAGTGGTAGCACTGGAGAATATCGAGCCATTTTTGCAAACATGGTTGTGAACTCATCATAAGGCCCAAATATTACTGAAGGGCGTAAAATGGTTATGTTTAAACCGCTGCTACGTACTGCTTCTTCAGCAAGCCATTTACTTTGGTGATATTTACTTGTTGCATGTGGGCGTGTACCCATGGAGCTCATTTGCAGATAGCGTTTAACATTAGCATCTTTAGCTGCTTGTAAAACATTTTTAGTGCCTTGTAAATGCACACCAGAAAAAGTTTGTCCTTTGGTTTCAACAAGTATACCTACAAGATGTATGACTTTTTCTACACCTTCCATGGCACGAGCTAGGGTTTCTGGTTCTAAGATAGAACCATGGACAATATCTATACCAGTAATAGAACCATCCTTAAACGGACCACCATGACGTGCCAGTCCTCGTACTTTATGTCCTGACTCTAATAGAGATTTAACTATGGCACTACCAAGAAACCCAGTACAACCAGTAACTAATATCAAGATAACCTCCACTATTTGATTTGGTCCTACTATTATAAACTCTATTGCTGGCAGATTGCATATACTTTAATTAATCTTCAAGTATATTAGTAACACCACTTAAAATTCCCCCTTCACCAACGCTATCTCCACCACCAGTAGATGAACTTGGCGCGCTTGATATGATTCGCTCAGCAAGGCGAGAAAAAGGCAGGCTTTGCAGCCAAACTGTACCATGGCCTTGTAAAGTTGCTAGAAACAGACCTTCACCTCCGAAAAACATGGACTTCAAGTTGCCAGACCTTTCGATATCACAATCAATGCCTGGTGTGTAAGCAACCAGAGTTCCGGTATCTACTCGCAACCTTTCACCTTTTAGCTCTTTTTTAACAACTGTTCCACATGCATGGATAAATGCCATTCCATCACCCTCTAGTTGTTGCATGATGAAACCTTCACCACCAAAAAATCCAGTGCCTAATTTTTTGCTTAAAGCAATACTTACTTTTGTTCCTAAAGCAGCAGCAAGAAATGCATCCTTTTGACAAATTATAGTCCCTCCTAACATGGCCATATCCAACGGAATTATTTTACCGGGAAATGGGGCTGCAAAAGCTACTCTACTCTTTCCATGTCCTTTGTGGGTAAAGTGAGTTAAGAAAATAGACTCACCTGTTAAAACACGCTTTCCGACATCAAACAATTTGCTAAAAAGTCCTGTATCAGGTTCTGAGCCATCACCCATTTTAGCTTCAAACTCGATACCTTCTTCCATGTAGCTCATAGCACCAGCTTCTGCTATTACTGTTTCATTTGGGTCTAGTTCTACCTCAACAAGTTGCATCTCTCCACCGTGAATTTCATAATCTATTTCATGGCACTTCATTAGTATTGAACTCCTAACATTAATTGTGAACAAAGTTTTTTAACTCTTTTTGTCGTAAATCTATAACCCTAAATACCGTTGTAAATATATGCAAATTACTGGTTTTTTAGCTTGTTTAACATTGGTAAATAGTAGAAATATACAGTTATTTAAGAGCTGAAATTAAAGATTGTAACTGCTTTTCAAATTTTTTCCAGCCACCAACAGAGCTGCTATACATCGGTTGGCGAACCTGATAATTGCTAGCAGTTTTTACATCTCTTACTGTGTTGTGAAAGTTTAAACATTTTTCGCTCCACTCAAGCTCGCAGAACTCTAACAGTTTTTTACTCTCTTCTTCTTGATTTTTTGTTAAATTTTCATAGTTAACATCATATATTGTGCTTGGAAAGGTGTTGTGCCAATGGGCCATTAGTTCAGAATATAGTTTATAATATCCCCCAAGTTCACCAAGATCACAGGCATAGTTATGTAGTTGGGTGAATTTTGTTCTAAATATCGATAGACATGTATCTTCAGCTCCACGTACAGTGTGAATTATTTTAGCATTTGGCAACATCAATTTTATTATACCAATATACTAATAATTTGCTGGCATTTTATCTATTATATATTTAGAGTTTGGGGCTATATCTCTTATTTTTTCTATATATTTACTGTCTTGTTTGTTGGCATGGTCATGGGTTAGTTGTGTATTTAAATAATTGTTCATAGAGGGGGTGTCTGACGGTATATTTTCTAGTAGGCACTCTTTCACAAACTGCAATTCACCTGCTCCATAGACATCTTCATGGCTTGAGAGTATTTGTTCGATAAGTGTTGACCCTGAACGTGGCATACCTAGTATAAATATTGGTGTATTCTCTTTGCAGCCAAAGTCGGCTTTTGCTTTAAACAACCGCTTTATCCAAGTTTTCCTGCTCCTTAAGAACATTAGCAAGGTTGCAGTAGGCTTCAGCATATTCCGGGTTAATAGCTATTGCTTTTTGGTAGTTTTTAACTGCTGTATTAAGGTCTCCTTGCTCTTGCTTGGTAAAAGCAAGGTTATAATAAGCCACTGCAAAATTTGGTTTTATAGCAATTGCTTTTTGATAATTATCAGAAGCTTCTTTTAGTTTGCCTAAATCTTGTAAAATATTGCCAATATTACTGTATGCCTCTGCAAAACCTGGTTGCAGGGATATAGCTTTTTTAGCGTTGCTAAAAGCTTCATCTAGTTTTTTTTGCTCCTTTTGGGCAACAGACAGGTTATAAAAAGCTGTTGCATAGTTGGGGCTAAGTTCTATAGATTTTTTATAACTTGTAACTGCCGAATCTAGGAGTCTGTCGGACTTTTTCCGAAACCATGTTATATTACAGGAAATTTAGAA
>JADGBW010000208.1 GCA_015231305.1 Magnetococcales bacterium
CACCTTTTACGCCATGGTCGCTAAAAAAGATTTCTCCTGGATGGGAGGAATGCTATTTGCTGGTTTAATAGTAGTGATATTAGGTGGCTTAATTAATATGTTTGTTGGCTCAACAGCTATGTCTTTTGGCCTGTCAGCTGTGGGAGCGTTGGTCTTCTCTGGTTTAATTTTATGGGAAACTCAACAACTAAGAAATAATCCTTGGGCTATGCCGCCAACTGTTGCAGCTCTATCTATGTACCTAAATGTACTAAATCTGTTTATCTCTTTATTGCAGATTCTTGGCATTTTAAATAGTGAAGATTAATTTGGATCAAGCAATAAAAAATTCTTTTATTGCTAAAGGTTGGGATGGTCACTCAGCAGTTTTATTGGTGCGTGGTGATCAGCAAACCATAGAATTATTCAAGGACGGAGAGTCTGTAAGCCGTATGTGGCCTGTCTCTACCGGGTTAGCTGGCTTTGGAAATCAAGATGGTAGTGGTTGTACTCCTACTGGGCTACATTATATTTCAGCTTGCATAGGAGCTGATGCGCCCTTAGGAGCTGTTTTTAAAGGTCGCAAGCCAACAGGGGAGGTTGTGCAATCTCTGCCAGACTCTGCCACAGGTGATTATATCACTAGCCGGATACTACGGTTGGCAGGGCTTGAGGAGGGTGTAAACCTAGGTGGGGATGTAGATAGCGAATCTCGTTATATATATATCCACGGTACTCCCTATCATGGTCAGTTAGGACAACCTGTTTCTGCTGGCTGTGTACGTATGGCAAACAGAGATATAATTGATCTTTTTGAGTTGGTATCTGTTGATACTATGGTTTTAATTCTTACTTAATGGTTCTGTTTAATTATTAAACATTTTTAGTTCTTGGGATTATAATCCCAAAACCTATTTAGGGGGAGATAACCTCCCCCTAAAACCAGTTTTTTTAGTCCATTCATCACATCCAAAGGTATTATGTCCCCATTTTTTGATGGTCTATCCAATCGCTTAAATGATCCACACATTCGTGGTTTAATTTTCGTGCTTATTTTTGGTGTGGGGCTATTTTATTTTTTTGGTGCAGCTTTAGCCCCATATTTTGCAGCAATTATTATCGCTTATCTTATGGAAGGCCAAATACGGTTTTTAGAAAGATTAAAATTACCAAGAATTATTGCAGTACTAATAGTATTCGCAATGTTTTTCCTCTTAATAAATTTATTTCTTTTTAAATTGTTGCCTACTTTAGTAGCTGAAGTAGCAAGAGTATCTGGTGAAATTCCCCGTATAACCCAGACATTAAAAAATTTAACTTATCAGCTTAGTAACACTATATCAGGATATGTCGATGCAGAGTTTGCCGAAGGTATATTGGTGGGCTTGGTTGAAATGTCACAAGAGTATGCCGCAGATGCGCTGACAATGGTTGTGCAAGGTGGTTTACCAGGATTGATTTCAGTTGTGGTATACCTTCTTCTTGTTCCTTTTTTAGTGTTTTTCTTCATGAAAGATAAAGACCTGCTTTTAAACTCCTTCAGCCGTTTTATGCCCCAGGAGAGAGGGTTAATTAATAAGGTTCTACATGAAGTTAATATTGCTGTTGGTGGATATATCAGGGGAAAATTTTTAGAAATGTTGTTGTTGGGTTCGGCAAGTTATCTGGGCTTTGCCTATATAGGTTTTGAATATGCCTTTTTAATAGGCATTTTAACCGGATTATCGGTGTTAATTCCTTTCCTGGGCCTTGCTGTAGTGACAATTCCGGTGTTGGTTTTAGGGGTTTTCCAATGGGGGTTATCTTGGGAGGCTTTAAACCCTCTTGCAGTATATGCAATTTTGCAGATGGTTGATGGCAATGCGGTTGCTCCTATTATTTTAGGAGAGACAGTCAAGGTTCATCCAACCACAATTATGCTTGCAGTGCTCTTTTTTGGCTCATTGTGGGGAGTGATAGGGGTTTTCTTTGCAGTTCCCCTATGGGTGTTAGTTAAGAGTGTCTTGGAGGCTGTACTCTTTTCTGAAAATCCTAATTCCACTGAAATTACTGAATCTTCATGAGACCAGAAGCAGTTGTTCATCAAGCAGGTCATCTTTTAAAAGTAATTTTTACAAGCTCTAAAAGTGCCGACCGTATAATAGATAGTTATTTTCGCAAAAATCGCATTGGTCAAAAAGAGCGAGCTATAGTTGGTGATGTTGTCTATTCGGCAATTCGCCAGCAAAAACGTTTTTTTGCAATGTTAAAAGATATCAAAATTACCTCTATACCTACCTATATTCAGCTTGCTGGGGCTGCTTATGCAGCACGAGAAGATTTTACCCCGAAAATGCTTGCTCAACTTTTGGGTGTAGCTTCCAATACAACAATAAATAATCAATTTACCCCACTGTCTGAGCTAGATTTATACCAACAGGTATCTTTACCTGAATGGTTGCTTGAAGAGTTTGTTAAACAGTGGGGGATTGATGAAGCCCACAAACTAGGTTTAGCCTTAAATGATAAACCCCAAGTTGATTTACGAGTTAATAGCCGAGCAATAAGCCGAGCACAAGCCCAAGCTGTTTTAAGGGATGAGGGGGTTGAATGTGAATTTACCCCATATTCCCAAGACGGCTTGCGCTTGACTTCTCGTTATGCCCTAACAGGTTTAGAAATTTTCAAACGAGGTGATTTGGAAATCCAGGAAGAGGGAAGTCAGCTTATATCACAGCTTTTAAATCCTTACCCCGGAAATACAATTATTGACCTTTGTGCCGGAGGAGGGGGCAAAAGTTTGCATTTGGCAACTATTATGGATGACAAAGGCCAAGTTATAGCGACAGATATTAATGCTAAACGTTTAAACCCTTTAAAAGAGCGACAAAAAAGAGCCAAGCTTAAATCTATTTCCATTTTGCTAATTCGTCATGAGGGAGATGCCAAGTTACGCCGTTTTACTGGAGTTGCAAATGGAGTGCTTGTGGATGCGCCTTGCTCTGGTACTGGTACAATACGACGAAACCCGGAGATAAAATGGCGATTAACCCCAGAGCAACTTTTTGTCTATCAACAAAAACAGGGTGCGTTGTTAGATGCAGGAGCAAGGTTGGTAAAAAAAGGTGGGCGACTGGTTTATGCTACATGCTCTTTGTTGGCTTGTGAAAACCAAGAAATAGTGAAAGATTTTCTTAAGCACAATGGCGGTTTTGAGCTACTTGATGCCAATCGCGAAATTGAAGGGTTGCCTCATGATGGTCCTTTCCTTACTCTGCTTCCTCATAAAACAAATAGTGACGGTTTTTTTGCTGCGGCTTTTAAAAGAAAAAAGTAGCATTTGAAAGAATTAATTAATTGGAGAGTTATTTATGGCTACCATAAGTCGTGCGTTAATAAGTGTGTCAGATAAAAGTGGATTGGCTCCCTTTGCTCAAGGGTTGGCAGCACACGGTATTGAGATTTTATCTACTGGTGGAACAGCTAAATTTTTACAAGATGCAGGGGTTAAAGTTATTGACGTTTCTCAATTTACTGGCTTTCCTGAAATAATGGATGGTCGGGTTAAGACTCTGCATCCTAAAGTTCATGGCGGTCTGTTGAATGTAAGAGGTAACGCAAGCCACGAACAACAGATGCAAGAACACGGCTTAAGCAACATAGACATGCTAGTAGTTAATCTTTACCCATTTGAAGCAGCAGTTGCTAAACCTGGCTGTACTTTGGCGCAAGCAATAGAAAATATAGACATTGGCGGCCCTTCAATGTTGCGTTCCGCTGCAAAAAACCATAGGTCGGTAACGGTTGTGACTGACCCCGATGATTACGATTTGGTTTTAGGGGAGATGAAGGCCAATTCTGGTTCAGTAACTCTTGATACCAACAGTTATTTAGCCCTGAAGGTATTTGCCCGTACAGCTGCTTATGATGCTGCAATATCAAACTGGCTCTCAAGCTTAGATAAAGATGGCAAGCCTGGTAAGTTTCCAGAATTTTTAACAGTACAGTATAAAAAGCAACAAGAGATGCGTTATGGGGAAAATCCTCATCAAGATGCTGCTTTTTATAAAAAAGTAGATAACAAAGATAGCTCTTCAATTTCCCAGGCCAAGCAGTTGCAAGGTAAAGAGCTGTCATTTAACAATATTCACGATGCCAATGGCGCGTATGAGCTGGTAAAAGAGTTTAGCGATCCTGCAGTTGTAGTTGTAAAACACACTAATCCATGTGGTGCAGCGGTGGATTCTGACCTATTAGCAGCATATCAAAAAGCTCGTGATACTGATCCTACATCTTCTTTTGGTGGAATTATAGCCTGTAATCGTGAGGTTACTGGAGCTATGGCCACAGAAATAGCAACTACATTTGTTGAGGCAGTTATATCTCCCGGTTTTGCTGCTGACGCAGTTGATGTTTTTGCAGCTAAGAAAAACTTACGCCTTTTAGTAACGCCAGAGCTAAACAGTGAGGTAGGTTCTGATACTGTAGTTGAAGGGCCAACTGATATGGATATGAAACGGGTGGTGGGTGGTCTGTTGCTGCAACAGAGTGATAAACACTCTGTTGTTGAAAGCGACTTAAAGGTTGTAACAAAGCGCGCACCGACAAAAGCTGAGATGAAGGACCTGCTGTTTGCTTGGAAAGTGGTAAAACATGTGAAGTCTAACGCTATAGTCTTTGTTAAAGACCTCTGTACAGTCGGAGTAGGGGCAGGGCAAATGAGTAGGGTTGACTCCTCAAGAATTGCTGTATGGAAGGCAAGAGAAACGGCAAAAGGTTTTGAGCGTGACGGAGACCCTGTTGCAGGGACTGTCTTGGCATCTGATGCTTTTTTCCCCTTTGCTGATGGGGTAGAAGCAGCCGCCGAAGCCGGAGCAACTGCGGTAATTCAACCAGGAGGATCAATGCGGGATCAAGAGGTAATTGATGCTGCTGATAAAGCCGGCCTAGCAATGGTATTTACTGGATTTAGGCACTTTAAACATTAATATTGCTTTTGGTAGGTGTGTTTTTCCAATAGCAATTGCCTATAAAGGGTGTTGAAATTACCCGTCAGTCTCCAGGAACTCATTGTCCCGACGGC
>JADGBW010000209.1 GCA_015231305.1 Magnetococcales bacterium
ACCCTGCTTCAGAGATATTTGGCAAAACCATGTCAATAACCGATGATTTGATGTGGCGTTATTATGAGCTTCTATCTGACCTTTCATTAGAAGATATTGCCACACTGCATAAAGATGTAGATAGAGGCAACCAACACCCCATGGAGGTTAAAAAACAACTAGCTGGAGAGCTAACAGCCCGCTTTCACGATGACGCAATAGCCGTACAAGCTCGTAATGAATTTGAAGCTCTCTTTAAACGTAAAGAGACACCAGACGAAATTGCCGAAGTAGAAGTAAAAGCAGGAGAAGACGGAGGCTTAGGCCTGGCAGCAGCTATGCGCGAGGCTGGGTTGGTCAACTCAAATGGTGATGGCATGCGCATGATACGCCAAAATGCTGTCTCTATTGATGGAGAAAAAACCACAGACACAAGAAAAAATTTAAAAATTGGTGAACGTGTCTTGTTAAAAGTAGGAAAACGCAAATTTAGCTATGTGACTATTATTGAGTAAGCTTTTTAGACATTGCACTAATAAATTACCAATAAATGTTGGGTTGATCTTACCTTCAAAATTGAGATTACCTTAAGATACAGAAGAAAGTTCGTTTCTACATTTCTTAGACTACTAATTGATGTACTAAAATGGCTTCACTTAAAAACTATACACTATAAGAAACCATCATCATTCCAGCGTAGGCGGTAATCTAGGGCAGCAATGTTGAACTCTCTGGATTCCCGCTTTCGCGGGTAAGACGTAATGTTGGTTTTAGAGTGTCTGTTTTTGATTTGAAATAATAAATATACAAAATCAATCTATAACAAACACAAACAGACAAAGCCCACTTTAAAAGTGGGCTTTGTCTTTAATGGTTTCTAACACGAAAAACAGACTTGTATATAGTTACAGCTAAAAGGCTAAAAAACTATTTTGCTGCTTCACCTTCAGGCATGCCATACTTACGTTTAAAACGCTCGATACGTCCTGCTGTATCTACCAATTTATGTTTACCAGTATAAAAAGGGTGACAACTTGAGCAGACACCTAGAACCTGATCACCGCCTGTTGAGCGAGTTTTAATTACACTGTTGCAACCAGTACACGTAAAGGTCACGTCTTCATATTTTGGGTGTATATCTTTTTTCATAGCTTTATCCTTCTTTCTTCAGTCAGTTATTCATGCTCTCAAAAAACTCGGCATTATTCTTGGTTGCTCTCACTTTGTCCAGTAAAAAACTCATAGAGTCTTGTGGACCCATAGGTAGCAGCACCCTGCGTAAGACCCATAATTTTTTCAACTCTTCTGCTGTTGTAAGCAATTCTTCTTTACGGGTTCCAGATTTAGCAATTTCAATAGCAGGGAAAATACGCTTATCAACAAGCTTACGATCCAGATGCAACTCCATATTACCAGTACCCTTAAACTCTTCAAAGATAACTTCATCCATACGGGAGCCAGTATCCACTAAAGCTGTGGCAATAATTGTTAATGAGCCACCCTCTTCGATGTTTCGGGCTGCACCAAAAAAACGTTTTGGTCTGTGTAGAGCGTTGGCATCAATACCACCAGACAACACTTTGCCAGAAGATGGAGCCACAGTGTTATATGCTCTTGCTAGACGGGTAATGGAGTCTAGCAGAATTACCACATCTAATTTATGTTCAACTAACCGCTTGGCTTTTTCAATTACCATCTCGGCAACTTGCACATGACGTGTTGCTGGCTCATCGAAAGTAGAGGCGACAACTTCACCTTTTACCGAGCGACGCATATCTGTAACCTCTTCAGGTCGCTCGTCAATTAACAGAACTTGTAGATATACCTCAGGGTGGTTCTCAGCAATTGCATGGGCAATGCTCTGCATCAACATGGTTTTACCAGTACGAGGTTGAGCAACAATTAAACCACGCTGCCCTTTACCTATAGGACAAACTAAATCAATAGCCCTAGTCCCCATATCTTCACTAGGAGCACCTTCAACCTCCATAATCAACCGCTCATCAGGGTAGAGAGGGGTTAAATTGTCAAAAAATATCTTGCCACGAGACTTGTTAGGTACTTCATAGTTTATCTTTTCCACTCGCAGCAGGGCAAAATAACGCTCGCCCTCCTTTGGTGAACGAATCTGCCCCTCTATAACATCACCTGTTCGCAAGCCAAATCGACGAATTTGTGAGGGGGAGACATATATATCATCTGGGCCTGGTAGATAGTTGGTGTCTGGCGCACGTAAAAAGCCAAAACCATCTTGCAGAACCTCTAAAACTCCTTCGCCATAAATTTGCCCTTTGTTTGCACTCTCAGCCTTTAGTATACCATATACCAGCTCCTGACGGCGCATGCCGCTCATACCCTCCACCTTTTTTTCAATAGCCAAAGCAGTTAGATCTGCAACAGCCATCATTTTCAAGGTTTTAAGGTTCATGGTGTGGGCTTGGTCATTATTTTTTGTAAAACTATCGGTCCTGTTATGTGAACCATTAGATTTATCAGAACTGCTCTCATATTTGTTGTGGGGTGTCTCCGGTTTTTTACGAGCATCCTCAGCAACCTTAGAGATAGTCTCTGATTTTTTAGAGATAGTCTCAGGCTTTTTAGAGATAGACTCTGTCTTTTTAGAGGCAGACTCAGTCTTTTTAGAAGCAACCTCAGTTTTTTTAGAGGAAACCTCTGACTTCTTAGAGGTAGACTCTGTTTTTTTTGAGAGGTTCTCTGACTTTTTCGAGAGAGTATCTGATTTTTTCGGGGATTTTTTTGTGGGCATGTCTCTAACGTTTGATAAGGAGGGTTTGTGGATAATTGAGGGACCGTATGGTTGAGATATAAAACCAGTTTATATATTTAGTTAATTACAATAGAAGTTACGCCACTCAAATTTAATGGATGACTAAACAGGTGATAACCTTCATTAGGTGAAACATCGATTTTATTATGAAATCACAAGCTAGACTAAAGTAACAAAAGCCTGCAAGAAGATAATGAGATGGTTATTTGCGTCAAATTAAGAATTACTGCAACTTCCAGAGAAGAACCTATGCTCCAACGCTTGTAAAGTCAATAAAATATTCATAAAAAATACATTTTTTTACTAAAACACCACTAAAACCAACCATAAAAAACACAGATATACCACTGATATTAAACAGTTTTACCCCACACAACCTTATTGAAATTTTTATTTTGTTTTTTTAAAATTGTTTGACTAAGGTTTTATGTAATTGCTGTGTAGATATCAATCTTTATAATTAACTCTTAGTTATTTGCTTAAAAATTTTCTCAACCTGAAAAATAGTACCTGCTAAATCGCCACTATTATCTATAACAATATCTGCGCGGCTTTTTTTCTCTGCTTCAGATAACTGTTGCGCTATAGCTGCCTTTTTTGTGGTTGTAGACATACTTTTGCGTTCACTTAACCTTGATAATTGCTCATCACCACAAACTACTGCTATGGTTAAATTGCAACCCTTATCTAGCCCAGCTTCAAAAAGTAGTGGAACCTCCATTACTACTATTCGGCTTTCACCATTTGTTAGCTCCATTTCCCATTTTTTTAAAATTTCTGCCTTAATTTTGACAATTTTAGGATGGATTATAGCCTCTAACACTTTGCGTTTTGCAGGGTTTTTAAAAATTTGCTCACCCAATTTTTTGCGGTTTAAGGGCCGTTGTTTATATGGCAGCTCTTTACCATTAATTGATGACAAGAGAATATCATCACCAAAATATTCAACCACCTCCTGCCAGCCGATTTCACCGGGCAGCACAACCTCTCTTGCCATTTTATCGGCATCAAGTAGACGTGCACCCATGTTGGCAAAAAGCTTAGTAACAGTACTTTTTCCACACCCCATGCTTCCAGTAACACCAATGATAAATAGCCCCCTTTTTTTTGGGGTCGGGGTAGATATTATATCTTTTTTACACATTAAAAACCGCTGTATATTCCACTTAGATACCAATCGTACACTTGATCGCCAATATAAATATAACTCCATGCTGCTAAAACCAGATATGGGCCGAAGGGAATTGGTTTAGCTCTATCTCGCCCTAATATGCCAATCCAACTTAGCCCAATAACACTACCCATTAATGCTGCAAAAAATATTGTAAAGCCCAAAGATTGCCAACCAAGCCAAGCCCCAACCATTGCCAGTAACTTAACATCACCAAAACCCATACCAACCTTGCCTGTAATTTTTTCGAACAACCAAGCAAACAACCACAAACCACCACCACCAACCGCAACACCAATCAGTGAGTCATACAAACCTACTATGGGTTCTCCCACCTGGGGTAACCACGCCAGCAAAACACCAATAACAATGCCTGGCAGTGTAATTACATCAGGTAGAATATAGTGGTAGAAATCAATCATCATCATAACAACAAAAGAGTAACCCAGGCAGATAATAGCCAGAGACTCCCAGCTGAAACCAAATACCATTACAACTTGTATGGTTAATAGAGCAGATATAGCCTCTATAATGGGATATTGTGGAGATATATTTATATTACAGTGGCGGCACTTACCCTTTAAATACAACCAACTTACAATAGGGATATTGTCATACCAAACTATAGGGTTTTCACAACCAGGGCAGCGTGAAGGAGGATAAATAATACTCTGACCTACCGGAATACGGTAGATACAGACATTTAAAAAGCTTCCCCAGATACCACCAAAAACAAATGCCAAAATAAAAGCAAAATCTCCAAAAATTTCCATTACATACCATACTCTATACTTGACTTTAAATTTTGCAGCTATACCTATAAACAACAAAATTCAGGATAAAGTGAGACTGAAAAAATTGCCTTATTTTTTCATGACTTCATCATGTTTTAAAGAAAGCTCTTCGAGCTTACGGTTGATGTTATTCTCTACGTCAGTTAAATATCGCATGGTAGCAGCTTGCCTTTGAGACAACTGCTCTAACATGTCTGTCATATCCTTCTCTTGATCTTTCATCCGCTTTAACAAACGGGCGTGACGTTCAGAAATTTGCTCTAGCTCTGCCTCAACTCTCGATAGTGCCAATACCATGGTTTTATTAT
>JADGBW010000210.1 GCA_015231305.1 Magnetococcales bacterium
GGTATTATTTGGGATGCTGGTTTTTTTAGTTATCTGGAAGATAATATGGCTGCCATCCTTAAAAAAGATGAAGCTACCCTTACTCACCTTCTCTATACCTGTTGTGCTATTAAGGCACAAGTGGTGGCAGAAGACGAAAGGGAGGGTGGCACCAGGGCACTGCTTAACCTGGGCCACACCTTTGGTCACGCTATTGAGACTCTGGCAGGATATGGTAATATTCTTCATGGTGAAGGGGTGGCAATCGGCATGGTAATGGCAGCACAACTAGCCAAAATTCGTGGTCTGTGTGATCAAAAAACTGTAGAGCGTATCCAAAAACTAATTAAAAATGCCGGACTGCCTATTACCGCTCCAAGCCACTTTTCTCCTGATGCCTATTTAGAAGCAATGGGCCGGGATAAAAAGGTCAGTGCTGGTAAAATAAGGGTTATTCTCAATGGTGCCATAGGTCGGGCAAAAATATATAGCGACATTCCCCATCAGGAGATTAAAGAGGCTATTATTGCCCATACTGATTAACCTGGAAGGGGTTATTTAGGGATGCATTTGGCACAACTGCATTTTCTAAGATAAATAAGGATTTTTAATTGCTAAATTTTATTTTCTGTGTAGCATATAAGTAACTTGGTTGAGTTTTAACCATTTTATTTAATTAATTGGTTGCAGAAATAGATAGAAAACTTCGTCAAACCTTGAAATAATATATATGTTAAGAGAGAGTGGTGTTTTATACGCATCATACCAACGGTAACTAAACATGATAATACAGGTTCCTAACCCCTTTAACTACCACGCAAGAAAAGAGTTCTTACCAAAAATCCAGGAGAATCCAGTAGATTCTGAGTTGACTCTTGATTTTGAAGGGGTTAGCTCTCTTGATAGTGCTGCGCTGGGCATGTTGCTCATGGCACGTGAGCAGTGTAAAGGGGTGAAAGGCCGGATTTCATTGATAAACTGTAGTGAGCCAGTTAAGCAGATTTTAACTATTGCTCAGTTTCATATGCTATTTGATATCTCCTAAAACGGTACTCTTAAACTACCGTCAAGGTGCTCCAGTCTATATTTGCTCCAATTAATACACTACCAACATAGTTGTGGTATCGTCCCAAACTCCATTGTGATTTGGCGTGTCCTGTTTCCAAACCAGTTCCAATACATTTTTTGAAAATTTTTTAAGTGGGGTGGCAGCATAGGCTCTGCTATTTGCGTCTAACTATTACTGGCGTAGTTGTGCTTTTCTAGGTCAAATTATGGAGCCATTAGGAGTCTGAAATAGACTGAATATCAATATGCCCTAGTTTTGGTTTTGGATATTAACCAGATAGTTGACGTTTTTATCCATATCAATGGCAAAATCGTGAGATGATATTATAGTATTATCAATAATACGGACTATTCGTACGGTCAGAAATACAAAATCAATTGATGTTGAGTAAGTTCCCGTCAGAACAAAGCGTGCTTTAAAGTCCCGGCTTATCTCTTGTATTTGGCGAGATAGGACAAATTCACCATTTCTTCTAACCTTGAAACCGCCACCTTTACGAAGCTTTATCTCCTTAACAGTGTAACCTTTCTGGGTCAGTTTTGACACTACCAGCTCAGTTACTGTTCTACCTAGCTGTGAACTTTTGGCTAAATTATTTACATCAACAAATGTAGAGGCAAGCAAGGTATCTTCAGGTAAGATTTTACCCTTAGAGTGTCTGAGTAACTCATTGGCTGCCATGTGGCTGGCAGATATTAGCTGCTCTCTCCTCTCCTCTGGCTCCTCAAGGTCAGCTATGTTTGCACAGCTAACAAACAGAGTAGAGATAATAAGGAGTGATATTGCTCTATAGAAGTTTAGCATTATAGTAGCCATGGCATTTTAATTAATAGACACCTTCACTTCTTTGTCTGTATTAATATCAAGAAGTGAGCGTATAGCTTGATTGATAACAACACCGGAAGCTAGGGAGGAGAGCACGACGTTATCAGAGGCACGAATTATTTTTATGTTAACAAAAAGTTTAACTCCGTCAACAGTTTTAGCAACAGTATAGTGACCTGCAACGACAGCCTGAATATTATGTTTGGTTGTTAATTTAAGCACATCTCTTGAGAGCATAAACTCACCAGATTTTGGGATAATCTGAACACTGTCAGGGTTTAACCTTGGATCAATAATTGTAAATCCTTGCTGGGTAAGCCGAGCACCAATCTGTTCCGCCATTAAGCGGCCAAGTGGAGATGTCTCTTCCAAGTTATCTAGGGTTGCAAAACTTGTTAGCATGAGACGTGAATCACGGTCAAATAGTTTGGTTTTATGCTCATCATGAAAACTTCCGTACTGATAGTATCTTCCTTTTTTAAAAGTCAGAACATGCTCTAGCCAATCAGCTAGCGAATCAGTATAATCGTTAAGAGTCGCATAGTTATTGTTTTCCCAGCTCTTTTTCTGGTTTGTAAATAAAGATGTTTGTGTACAGCCAAAAAGAAACAGTAGCAGTATAGCTATACCAAATCGGTTTAAATTTTTACTATTATTTATCTGCATGGTCCGCTCCAATTACGCCAATTGATTTTACAGTGGCTGGATCAGGGCTTAATGGTGGCTTAGCACAGCCTTGAAGCAGAAATAATACAAAAAATGTAGAGGCTATCTTGGTTAGTAGTAGGGCATGGAAACCATGCTTAGTTTGGTAAGATTGAGTACTATCTAACATCATTTTCCCCAGAATGATTTTACAGTATGCTAGGCGTGGCCCACATAGAAAAAAGCAATATTATCTGCCAATTTATACTCCAGTTATTGTTAAAAGTCAAAAAAAATTTCTTAATCAAAAAGGACTTACCAATAACCGTTTCTTAATTCAGTACAGATACGAACTCTTCAACCTGCTTTGCTCAATTTCTTCGCCCTCTGCCGCCTATATTCTCACTAATTAAAATATATGCCAGAGCAAAGCCAAGAAAAACTTAACATGCGATAGGGTGGAATTTCATAGGGCGTAGAATACGGTAGCCTGTGAAAATTGTTGTTGCCAGAGATGCTGCCATTCCTGCTTTAATAACCTATGTATCAATTATAATATTTTTTTTTCTTAGCTTTTCTATTTTATCTAGATCATCTATACGGTTACCCATAAGCTATCACCAACTTAGCTATAGATTTGTAAAATGTTCTATTTGTGGCAGATCATTCAGTATTTGAGCGGAGTACTGCTTATAAAAAAAACAGCCAAAGCAGCAAAAGTACCCCTAGTGTTATAAAAAAAATATTTTGAACTGGTAAAAACTTATTATGCTGAAAAAAATCTTCACAATTAACATATATTTTTTGCGGCCGAGTGGTTAATTCAACCATTTAATTATCACAAATTTGACAATTCATAAATTCTAAAACCTCTTAGACATTAAATTCTATTTTTAGATATTGCTAAGAGCTAAATAGCTTTTTAATGCTTTCTATAGAGCTTGTGATCAAGCGGATATAAAATGGTCTTACAATAATTATTCCTGCACTGTCACAGAGTTTGCATGTAGCAATATCATAGTTTTCACTAACTCTGCCTTTACAGCTTGGACATGTTTCATACTGTCGACTCATTGATCTCTACCCAAAAAATAGATGTTTAGCAGATTAATTTCAGAGCACTATAGAAATAAAAAGTGTCCCTGCTGCGAAGGTTGATATCCAGAGAGGCAACTTTATTTGTCACCCTGGTTTTACACCTTAGTTAGAATCTCTGTACTAGATTGAATGTGCTATATTTATTTAGAGTCACAATAAATTAGATTAAATTGGCTGAGTGCAATAAGTTTCAAAAACTGGAAACATAACCTCCTCTTCAATATCAATCCTTGTCTGTATCATCTCCCGGAGATAATTTAGATCGCCCTCTTTTTCACCGTTAAACTCTATTATTGTCTCATCAAGTAGATATAGTACCTGCTTATGAACTTTTGATAGGTCATTATCAAATACATTGCGTAGTGCTGAGTCGATGGCGTGGTTCTGGCTTATCTAATTATAAAAATGATCAATTTCAAAATCGGTATGGGAGGTTAAAGTTGTTCTGAGGGCAATGTATAGCCGGTTTCTTTACTGGGGATCGGTAATTTTTTGCAGAAATATCAGTTAAAATCAATCTTATAATGTTATGATCTTTTCGTAACTTATCTGTGATTTTATGCATTAATTTCCCATTTACATTAAATAACAGTGACGTGAAATTAGGATGTCGGGGTAGTTATTGCTGTTAAAATTGGTTGATATTAGCTGGTAAGCCTCTCAATTCTACGGTTACCTATCAACATGGCAACAGCTTGAGTGATCCTCCAATTATTTGTCATGATATTTTGAAAGGTCTCCACATCAATTGTAAAACAGGTGACATCAGATACTGCAGAAATCGTAGCACTACGTTTTTCATGAGAGACCAATGCCATCTCACCAAATATCTCCCCCTCTTCAATCAAAAAGTTAACATCATCACCCTTTTCAAAATGGATATTTCCCTTAGCTTGACCTCTGTAGAGAAAATAGACAGCGTGGGCAATAGCCCTCTGTCTGATTATTATCTGGCCGGGTACAAAGCTGGCAACACCCAGCATTGGTACGATAAGAGACTCAACCTCTTTAGGTAATAGACTCTTAAATCCTGGAACCTCACCGATAAAACTCAGAACATTATCAACTGTAATTTCCTCTTTTATCGATGACATTACAGATACCTAAAAGGTGCTATAAAAAGGATGGATAGTGGTTAGAAAGGCCAAAGCTTTTGTGATTGGCGTTTTCTGTAATAGGCGTAACCACCTGTAGCAATAGCTGTTACCAGTATAGCCGGCCCCCAAGCTCCAAGACCCAGACCTAAACCCAGACTCAAACCTTTTCCGGTCCATATGGTTCCCCCCGTAACTGCCGGAGCTTTGCCAACAGTTGCAGCTTTTGAAACTACGGTTGAAAGGCCGCCATTGGAGTTGGTTCCAGCAACACTTTTAACAGTGGCAATATTCCCTCCACCAGCACCTTT
>JADGBW010000211.1 GCA_015231305.1 Magnetococcales bacterium
GACCAGCCAGAGTTTGCAAAGTTAAAGTTTGGGTTGGCAAATTCATGGTTTGCCGCAGATATTTAGCCACACAACGGGCAGCATTTCCACACATCTCAGCTTGTGAACCATCACCATTGTAAATACGCATTTCTGCATGGATAGTTGGACGGTTTGAGGGAGGCGCAAGAAGTTGAATAACCTGATCGCATCCCACACCCATGCGTCTATCTGCCAACATAGCTGCCATTTTGGGAGTGATTTTATGGGAGCTTTTAATGTGGTCAAAAACTACAAAATCGTTGCCTAACCCATGCATTTTTATAAAAGGTAGGGTCATTGCTCAAAAAGACTCTCATTTTCCATTAGTTGATCAATGGTCTCTCGCTTTCGAACCACTGCAAATTGACCCTTACGGACCATTACCTCAGCTACCCTTGGCCTACTGTTGTAGTTACTACTCATAACAAACCCATAAGCCCCAGCAGAACGAACGGCCATTAACTCGCCTTCTTGAAACTCCGGCAGCAGTCGCTCACGTGCGGAATAGTCGCCGGATTCACAAATTGGCCCCACCACATCACAGACTGATTCATCACGACCAAAACGACGTTCTACTGGTTGTACAGAGTGATATGCCTCATAAAGTGCAGGGCGTAGAAGGTCATTCATACCTGAATCAGTGATTACAAATTTCTTGGTCTCCCCCTGTTTTATATACTCAACCTTAGAAACTAAAATACCAGCATTACCTGAAATTACCCTGCCAGGTTCTAGAATGAGGGTTACATCACGGTTTTGCAACTCTGCCAATAAAACCCCGGCATAGTGTTCAGGATGAGGAGGAACCTGCTCTTCCTCATAGGGGATACCCAAGCCACCACCTAAGTCTATGTATTGAAGTTTTATACCAGCTGCTAAAAGCTCTTTTTCTAGAGTTAAAACCCTTAATAAAGCATCGACAAAGGGATCTAAAGAGGTGAGCTGGGAGCCGATATGGCAGTCCAATCCCAACACCTCTATATTATCCATAGATGCTGCTTCTAGGTAGAGGGGTAAAGATTGATCATAAGGAATACCAAATTTATTAGTACGCATACCTGTAGATATATAGGGGTGGGTTTTTGGGTCAACATTTGGGTTAACCCTTATGGCTACAGGAGCCTTTTTGCCCATTTCACCTGCGATGCTATTTAAGCGTATTAATTCGCTTTTGCTCTCCACATTGAACATTAAAATACCATAATTCAACGCAGCTTGAATTTCATCACGCCTTTTACCAACACCAGAAAAAACTATTTTTTTAGCAGGACAACCAACCCGCTTAGCTCGCTCTAACTCACCCAGTGAAACTATATCAAAGCCAGCACCCTCTCTAACCAAGCAGTCCAAAACCGCAAGGTTGCTATTAGCTTTTACTGAGTAACATATAAGGTGAGGAATAGGGGCAAATGCCTCTTTAAAAACCCGAATATGTCGTTGCAGGGTCTGTTCAGAATAACAGTAAAATGGGGTTCCCACAGCTTGAGCAATTTTACTCAAGGGAACATCTTCACAGTGCAACTGGTTATCGACGTAATGAAAAAAATCCATAAAAGCTCTATTTTAAAATAAAATCAAGAATTGTCTGCTGGTAGTTCCACAGGTAAAATTTGAGAATCAGTGACAACCAGATCTCCCTTATTACCACAACCTGAACTCAACAAGGTAATTAGAGAAAAAAACAGTAAAAATACATATCGATATTTCATGTTACCACTCTCAAAAAAGAGAACACATTAAAACCACAGATAATTTTGCCATGAGTATACCCTATTGGGCAATGTATTTGAGGAAAAAAGGAGATTTTTTACATATATACCAACTAAAGCCTTTCAGCTTACAAATCTACCAATTCCGCTTAATAGAGGGAGAAAAACATCATAATAAAGGAAGACAGTTAAAAATGAAGTCTTAGGGTAGCTATTAACAGTAGCCAATTATTGGCAAGCATTTAATTATATACCGACTATTCGTATGTGTATTATAAACACATATTACAATAAACAAAATAAAATCAAGCTGAAAATTCTTATTTAGACAAATATAATTTTGGAATACAGAACATGTAAGCTAAGGTACTTTACAAGGTTAAAACTACACGACCAAAATTGATTATGTAACCTGCTTATTGATACGGTATACGTAGGCTAAAACTTCAGCTACGGCTTTATATAGTGGGGCTGGAACAGTTTCGCCAACAGGGACTTTGCCTAGTAGAGATACTAAATCAGGATCTTCCATTAAAGTCACCCCGGCCTCTTGGGCTTTCTGCATTATCGTATCTGCTATGCGACCTTTGCCTGTGGCGGTAACACGGGGGGCATGATCACTACCTTTGCGGTAGCGTAGAGCCACAGCTTCCCGTCTTCGCCCATCTGCATCTTTTTTACTCATAGCTTATTCACAAGTTTGTTTATACCTCCGCGGAAAAACCAGCACCAACTCCTAAAGATTGTAGTCTATGCTCTTTAATCTCACCACCTGATAATCGTGAGAGTTCTAAAGCTCTTAGGGGCAGTTCAGCTTGGATCAACTTCCCACGTAGTTCACCAATACTGGATCGTAACGAAGATAATGCCTCTTCATCTTCAGCACCTATTGATATTAACAAACTTTTTTCACCATAAGCTATCCGTACCTGTACCGGGCCTAAGTTGGTCATATTTAAAGTTAAGAGAACCGAGGTGATCTCTTCCTTTTTATTACCACCCTCCTGCCGAGCCTGTTCCCGTCGCCATACCGCCTCCCCTAAACCACCTTCTGTTAGCCAAAAAAGTCGATAACCTAAAAAAGTATCTCCTTCAAGACTAGTGGCAGCTCTGGGTAGAATATCCTGCATTGCCATCATATCTCCCAAACGTTGCAGAGATGTTCTAGCAGCATTTAGCTCGCCTGCTGTGTCACCTACTGCGCCAGTAGCAGGACGCAAGTCAGCAGCAGCTTCACGTAAAAGGCGGATTGCATTTGCTATATCTGAGCGTCCACCTTGTAGAAGGTTGGTTATACCTGATGCATCACCTTTTAGAAGTCCAGAAGCTGAGACATTGGGAAGAACTCGTTGTAAAATTGCTGCCATATTCTCTCCCTTACCGGATATCAAAAGAGGAGATTGCAGACCCATTTTAAGAGCAGAACTTGCTTTACCACCAGCTTGAGAGAGAAGTTGGGCGAATATATCGGGGCCACGCATAAGTGATTGCTCAGCACCCATAGCTAAGCGGCCGGCAGCACCAGAGGTACTGGTTGTAAGGCGAAACACCATATCTGGAGCCAAGCGCAAAACCTCCACCTGCACCTGCTCACCAGCTTTGAGGGAGGCTCCTGAATAATTAAAACTACTACCATCGGGAAAACGGATAACCCCCTGATTGTTGCCGGAGGTTTGTGAAACTCGACCCTGCATTACCTGCCCCACAGAAGGAGGAGAGGCAGATTTTGCAGATGATTGTGCAGATGTTGCCCCACTTGGGGGGGACATGGTCCCAGAGATAACCATTTATCTAAGACCTCTCAGAACCAAAATATTTAAAAAAATGTTGTGGTTTAGTTGTATTTAGTTACTCATCTTCATTTACACTGTTGGTGGTCATTCTTTTTAAGAGACTAACCTCTTCAACGGTCAACCCGGTCTCATTTACCACCCGCTCTTCATCAACTCCATTAGCTAATAGAAGCCTTGCTTCGCGGTATGCGTCAGAGTCTTGGCTATTGCCACCTCGCATACCACTCTGATTATCAGAAGAAGGAGAAGATACACTAACTGCTTGTGGCTGTGCTAAGAAACGTAACTCAGCTCGTATAGACTCTAAATCTGTTTTTATCTGAGCAGGGATTGTCTCAATAGTTGTGTTCATATTCAACTCAAAAGATGTCAATCGGCGTAGTATCACCTCAGCACAATTGGGCGAATCATCTTCTGGTACAATAGCAGCGGCTGCATTTTGGGCTGCTAGTTGATGCATCTCATCACGAAAACGGCGTAACTGGACAAAAACCAAGGCTACACCTAGGTATAAGATAACAAAACAGAGAACAACAAGTAAATTCCAATAGGAGAAAGACATGGTTAACTCCGACCCTGAGTACGACGAATTCTTGCTCTCATCCTAAGAGCAGCTTTAGAGTGCAACTGAGAAATCCTTGATTCAGTCAAACCCAGCACCTCGCCAATTTCGTGCATTGTCAATCCTTCAAAATAGTAGAGAGTAACCACCAACCGCTCTTTTTCTGGCAGTCCACCAATTGCTTCACTCAAGGCCAAACGCATCTCTTCAAGGCCGAGAGTTTCAATAGGATCCTCCACATTAGGATCAGCCATCACATCCAAGACATCCCACTCTTCGCCCTCTTCCATAGCCGGACGTAGGTCGTCAAATGAGATGATAGATATTCCCCTTACAGAGTCTAACTGCTGATAGAACTCCTTAAGTGACACTCCCATACGTTCGGCGACATCTTCATCCTCAGCTGGAGCACCTTTTTTACCTTCAATATCTTGATATATATGTTGAATTTGTGAAGCAACTTGTCTAACTGCTCTAGGTACCCAGTCTGTTGCTCGCAACTCGTCAAGAATTGCACCACGCACCCGAAACTCAGCATAGGTCTGGAACTTAATCCCCCGCTTTGGATCGTACTTGGACACAGCATCTATTAAACCCAGAATACCTACCTGAATCAGATCATCTAACTCCACCGATTCCGGCAGTTTCATTGAGATCCGCCCGGCAACATATTTGACCATCGGTGAGTATTTAATAATAACCTCATCACGTGTCATGCCGTTCCAAGTATCCACACTGTCCTGGATTTTTTCAGCTTCTTCAGTAGTAGTAGCGGCCATCATAGAACTATTCCTTAGTAGTCTCTTGGTCGTCTTTTGGTTGACCATCTTTTGGCGTTTCATCTAATAATCTGCGCCAAAAAAAGATCATCCTTCCATCATCGTGACGTTTTTGTTGCCACATC
>JADGBW010000083.1:0-2615 GCA_015231305.1 Magnetococcales bacterium
CTACCGTTATCAATAAACTTTTCTAATAGTATAGAGATATTTTGTAATGTCAAATATTATATATTGGATGGTTTCTCGATTTTTCTGACTTATTATAACACATGAAGCATTTTAATTAAATAGTTTAAATGGAAGTGGATGGCTCTCATGCCTTTAACATATGTTCATTACACTGTCTGTTGTAGGTAATAAGTTGTTAAGAATGGCGAACAACTAACCAAAGTCCAACAGTTTCAGCTCTATATTCCTTACATTGTGACCCCATGTACGTGTTTAGAAAAACCACATATAAAACCGCTTCATTTACTATGTGGGCTTATACCTGATTTTAGGGAAGCAGACATTTAGTGATTTTGTTTTTGGCTATCTCATTATAAATTTCTAATATTTGCCTAGTCATTAGCTAGGCTTGTAAGGAACCACAGTTGCAGGTCTTGGAAAATTAGTAATTTTACAACAATTGATGTTGAATACCAACATAGACTTATACTTTTGGCTTGCTTGGTGGATATTGTCGGCGGGTGTGCAAATTGCGGTGAATTCTTATTGAATTGGCTTCTATACTATAAACAATCGTGTATGAAAATTTTGAGGTTTTTAGCTCTCTTGTCTCATCTACTCGCCCATGTTGCCCACTATAGGGAAATTTAGAGAGATTTTCTGCGGTATCATAGATATGTTGAACTACTTTTGTGGCAAATTTAGGATTATCTTTTGCTATATATTCTTTTATGTTCTAAAGATTAGTCTTTGCTCTTGATAGCCATTTTATCTTTAACACTTTAAGCCAATTTTACGAAATCTCTCTTTTACCTCTTCATGTAATATCCAGACTCCCTCTTTTTCTTCTTCTATACTATTTTCAATCTCTTGCTTAAACCAAGTATCATAGTCTGCTTTTTCTTGGGCTTGTCGTACCTCTACTGCCTCAATAATATAACGTTGCCTGTCACTGCTTGGAATATCAACAAGCCTTTTAGCTACTGTCTCTGGAAAATCAACTGTAAGCTCCATAATTAAAGCCTTTATGTTTGGTGTTCATTTGGGTTTTGTTGTATTAAGGAAAGAATTTTACGCTTTTTTTTGGTTTTTCAAGAAGTTTTGCTTATTTGTCTACTAAACAATTACTTGAAATTTGTAAATTACATCAAAAAAAATCCCGCAACAAAGGTGCGGGATTTTTTTTTCGGGGTTGCAGTCAGTTATTATTGAACCAACTGATGTACCCTTGAAGTAGATAAGTTTGCTTGGGCTTGGATAGCTATGCCAGCGTTGGCACGGATAGATGCAGAGGCTAATATGCTTGTCTCTTTGGCAATATCGGCATCTTGAATACGAGAACCCGAAGCTGATAGGGCTTCTGATAGTCCTGATAACTGAGCAATAGTTCTGTTAAGACCAGACTCGGCAGCTCCTAGTTCTGCTCTTGCGGAACTTACTTTACTGCTATCTTCTGTTAGGCTGGTTATCGCTTGCTGTGCTCCTGATTGTGTTGAGAGGTCGACAGTTGTAAAAGCGTTGGTAAAATCAGTTAGTTTAATTCCGGTTTGATCCCCAGCATCTGGGCCAGTTTGTAGGCTTATTTTATCGTTGCTGGTTAGCAGGTTTTGTCCGTTATAGTTGGTATCTGCTACAATAGATGCGATATTTTCTTGAATTTGTGTCGCCTCAGCCTGAATGGCTTTACGGTCACTATCGTTTAGCGAACCATTAGAACTTTGTACTGCTAACTCACGAAGACGATGCTGCCCTTCTTGGATCTGCTTAAGGCCAGATTCAGCGATCTGGGTTACTGCAACCCCATCGTTGGTGTTCATTGTGGCCTGGTTAACGCCTTGCACTTCTGTATTAAAACGCTCAGCAATAGCTAATCTTGCTGCATCATCAGAAGCTTGGTTAATGCTCAAGCTAGACGCTAGTTTACGGAAAGCATCTTGAAGAACTTTCTGGCTCTTTTCTACATGGTTTCCTGCTTGAATGGCTCCAACACCGCCTACTGAGATACTTGACATAGCTATGCCTCTTTATAAATAACAGATTAAAAAAATATTATGTGTTATCAACCTAAAGCAAGATTCACACCCTTTAATATTTAGAGTGGAGGTTCATAATAACACAGCCTTTGATAAAATTAATGCAAAAAACGTGCATGTTTTCATTAAGTGACTTATAATAATTTTTTAAATCATGTAAGGCATTAATATTTTACAAAATTTACTGCCTATAATAATTTACAATAATTTAAAACCAATAGGGCAAATTTTGCTAAAAGGCAGTTTCTGCCCCATTGATTTTAAAATTATGCTGGGTGATAGGGAAAAAAGTTACCACCCCTTCTATTTAAGTTTCTGCCAATATTTTCTTACAGACCTACCTTTTTAGTGCTCCATCTTTTTGTGATCATCAACACTATCTTGTCTGTCTTCATGGTCCATTTTCATATTGTTGTGGTCATCTTTATTATCTTCTTTTTTCATTTTACCGTTTTTCATACACATGCCTTTGTCATGTTTCATCTTGCCATTTTTCATACACATGCCTTTGTCATGTTTCATCATACCATCTTTCTTACAGGTGCAGCTTTCATGCTTCATCTTGCCATCTTTCTTACAGGT
>JADGBW010000083.1:2715-9759 GCA_015231305.1 Magnetococcales bacterium
CATCTTTCTTACAGGTGCAGCTTTCATGCTTCATCTTGCCATCTTTCTTACAGGTGCAATTTTCATGCTTCATCTTGCCATTTTTATTGCATACACCACAGCTACCATTTTTTTGCATATGCATTTTTTTACACTGCATACCCGGTTTATTTTGCATCATAGGGCAACTAGCACCCTTTGATGTTTCATAACCCATCATATCCATATGTTGCATCATACCTTGGTGCTGCATCATGCTTTGCTGTTGATTCATCATTTGCTGGGGCATCATACTAGAATTAGGGCTCATCATCTGCTGGGACATCATTCCGGGGGAGGAATAGTTCATATTGCTATGGTCCATTGTGCTGTGGTCCATGGTGCTGTGGTCCATAGCCTTGCCTTTGCTTTTCATAACATTGGCAATTACTTTATAGTTTGAGCCATCACTAAAATGCATAATAATTGCAATTTTATCTCCCTTACGAATTATGCGTTGGGGGCCAATTAACATCATGTGATAACCACCAGGAGATAAAATAACTTCACCACCTGGGCTTAGGGCCAGACTATCACGAGCTATCATTGTGGCCATACCGTTACGGATTAATGATTCGTGAAACTCTACCTTTGCAAATTGGGGACTGTGTGCGCCAACAACAGTTTTTGAAATGCTACCACTATTTTTGATGGTCATATAAGCTGCTAAAACTTTAACAGATGGCGGAGCTGCGCGTATCCACGCACCTTCAACCTGAATACCACCAGCAAAAGCAGGCACAGATACTAAACCAAAAAATAGTGCAAAAGTTAATAATACAAATTTTTTCATTTGGGGTGTTCTCCTTGATATATCTCACGAATTTTTAAATATGATTGGGTGATTTTGTCAGGATTAGACATTGAAGGTTGAAATATTGCGCTAAACTCACCCTTTGGATTTATCAAAAAAACAGCTGAGGTGTGAAAAACCTGATATTCCCCTTCTTCTTCCTTTTTAGGAGATAATATATAGGTGGCTCCTAACTGTTTGGTAAATTTTTTAAGTTCCTGAGGCCCGCCAGTAACTCCGATGAATTTAGGATGAAAATAACTGACATACTCTTTTAAGCTCTCTGGGGTGTCTCTTTCAGGATCAATACTAACAAACACAGCCTGGCTATTTTCCATAATTGTTTCATTTTGGGACAAATTTTCAAAAACTGTAGCTAACTCTCCCAAGGCAGTTGGACATATATCAGGACAGTGGGTATAGCCAAAAAATAGAAAACTCCAACGATTTTCAAACCCGGTAACATCAAAGGGCTTTTTGTTATGATCTGTTAAAGTAAATGGTTGCAGAGGTTTTGCTTGTGGCAGGAGTATACCTTTCAACTCGTTGGGTATAACTCCCGTAGATGGCCCACTAGGGAAAAGCAGTTGCAATATAATACTAATTGCACCTCCAACAATCATAACAATTATTGCTGACTTTCGCATAAAATTTTTTTTGGTTGGCATTTGCACTATTTTTAATACCTTAGCAATTTTAAAAAGATTACAGAGTGAAGAATCATACATGAAAAATCTTGGTTAACCCGGATATTTTTATCTAATTTTTACACAGATGCACTTGTAAATTGCATATGTTTATAATAAATTGCTAATGTTTGACCCACACCAGTATTAGTATTTAGGTTTCAAACTTTTACTGCTGCATTATTGTTTTGACTACTATTTTCCATAGAGTACAGGAGAAACACCGTGAGTAATGCGTCTCTGGAAGCCACCGTTGACCCATCAGAGGTTCAAGGTTGGATAAATAATCTCGGTACGGAACCATCTGCTGCCGTACCCCTATTGCAGGCTGTACAACGTGCATTTGGCTATTTGCCAAGAAAAGCAATGGATCTTATTATTGAAAACACTGAGATCAACGCAAGCCAACTATTTGGTGTTGCAACTTTTTATGCCCAGTTTCGCCTTGACCCTGTAGGGCGAAACTTAATAAAAGTATGCCACGGCACTGCTTGTCATGTGCAGGGTGCTGACCGTCTCAACACCTCCTTACGTCATGTTTTAGGTATGAAAGATGAAGAGGAAGATACTGCCTCTAACGGTAGTTATACTGTTGAAGATGTGGCCTGTATTGGTTGTTGTAGTTTGGCTCCAGTCATGCTTATCGGTGAGCAGGCCTACCCGAACCTAAAAGGGGCCGATGCCCAAAAGCATCTTGTAAAACATGCCAAAACTGTTGGTGAAATTTTACCCGGTAAAGATGCAGATAAGGAGGCCAAATAATGAGTGGTGAAGGCCTGTTAATTAATGTGGGTGAAGGAACTTGTGGTATTGCTGCTGGTGCACCAGAGGTTACCGAGCTCCTAAAAAAACGTTTTCCCGATGCTAAATTTACCGCAGTAGGTTGTGTAGGTATGTGTCACCAAGAGGTTATGGTAGATATTACCAATGCAGATGGAAAAACCTATCAATGGGGTAATGTAAACAAAAAAAACTTACCTAAAATAGTCCGCTTTCATCGCGGTGAAGCAGACCTGCCTGAGCAACTTTTGATTAAATCAACTGATGCTCCAGATACTGAAAAATCGCAATATTTGCTCAAACAGACCCGCATTGTTCTGCGTAATGTTGGACAACTTAACCCTACATCAATGTCACAGTTTCAAGAACGTGGCGGTTATACGGGTATTGAGAAGGTTTTAAAAGGGGGCATGAGCCCTGAAGATGTAATTGCAGAAGTTAAGATTGCCAATATTCGCGGTCGTGGCGGTGCGGGTTTTCCTGCTGCTATAAAATGGGGTTTCGCCCGTGGTGCTCCAGGTAAAGTTAAATATCTAGTGTGTAATGGTGATGAGGGAGACCCAGGTGCATTCATGGATCGCTCTCTACTAGAAGGCGACCCTCACTCTGTTGTTGAGGGCATGCTTATAGCAGCTTATGCCATAGGGGCCTCTAAGGGATATGCATACATAAGAGCAGAATATCCTCTTGCAGTTGAATATTTCGGCAAAGCCATGGACGATGCTCGCAAAGCTGGCTACCTGGGAAACAACATTCTGGGTTCTGACTTCAGCTTTGATATTAAAATTAAAGAGGGTGCGGGAGCCTTTGTTTGTGGTGAAGAGACGGCATTATTAGCCTCAATTGAGGGTGAGCGTGGTATGCCGCGTATCAGGCCTCCATTCCCTGCTATCAAGGGTGTGTTTAATTCTCCCACTATTATTAACAATGTAGAAACTCTCGCCAATATGCCTTGGATTATCAACAACGGCGGTCAAGCTTATGCTGACCTTGGTACTGAAAAAAGCAACGGAACCAAAGTTTTTGCTCTAGCAGGAACCATCAAACGTGGTGGACTGGTTGAGGTTCCCATGGGTGTTACCATTCGCCACGTCTTAGAGGATATCGGCGGTGGTTCTCCAACTGGTCGCCCTCTAAAAGCTGTGCAGCTAGGTGGCCCTTCTGGTGGCTGTATACCAGAGAGTATGTTTGATACCTTGGTAGATTATGACGCTATTGATGCTACGGGAGCCATTATGGGTTCTGGTGGTATGGTGGTAATGGATAGTAAATCCTGCATGGTTGATCTTGCTCGTTATTTCTTGGAGTTTACCCAGCTTGAGTCCTGTGGCAAATGTACTTTCTGCCGTATCGGAACTCTACGCATGAAAGAGCTACTCACCAAGATTTGTGAAGGTGAGGGAACCATGGAAGATATCGCCACCTTGGAAGAGTTGGCACCAAGCATTAAACAGGCAAGTTTGTGTGGGCTGGGTCAAACTGCTCCAAACCCGGTACAAACTACTCTAGAGTATTTCCGTGATGAGTATATTGCCCACGTTAAAGATCATCGTTGTCCCGGTGGTGTGTGCAAAGGGTTGATTACCCATACCATTATCCAGAAAGACTGCACTGGCTGTTCTATTTGCGAACGCTACTGTCCGGTTGATGCAATTGAAGGCGAACTGAAAAAACCGGATACCTGGGTAATTGATCAACAGGCATGTATTAACTGTGGTATGTGTGTTGAGGTCTGTAATCCGGATGCAATTTTAGCTGCTTAATTAAGGCAGTTTATTGAATTTAATTTCAAGGTACGAGGAAATCAAATGAGTGACTCCGTTACCATTAACTTAAATGGACGTGATATTGAGGTAGAAGCTGGCTCCACCATCCGGGCTGTAGCCAAGGATCAGGGAATCCACATACCTACTTTTTGTCACGATGATCGGCTAAAGCCCTTCGCCTCCTGTTTTCTCTGTGTGGTTGAAGTAGAAAAAGCCCGAACTCTGCTCCCAGCCTGTTCAACAGTGGTTGGCCCAGGAATGGTTATCCAAACTGATAGCGATAAAGTAACCACAAGCCGTAAAATGGCCCTGGATCTAATGCTCTCCGACCATGCTGGAGACTGTATTGCACCATGTGAAGCGACCTGCCCTGCCAACATCGATATTCAAGGTTACATCGCTCATATTGCCAATGGAGACTTTGCCTCAGCAGTACACCTTATTAAAAAACGCAACCCCCTACCAGTTGTCTGTGGACGTATATGCCCTCACCCTTGTGAGTCCGAATGTCGCCGGGGTCTGGTAGATGAAGCTATAGCTATTAACCCACTAAAACGTTTTTCAGCTGAATATGAGCAAGAACACGGCCCTTTCGTACCAGATGCTGGCCCTGATACCGGACAAAAGGTTGCTGTAGTTGGTGGTGGTCCTGCTGGTCTTTCGGCTGCTTATTTCTTACGTCAAAATGGTCACGCTGTTGAGATTTTTGAAGCTCTACCAGAGCTAGGCGGCATGGCCCGTTATGGTATTCCTCGTTTCCGTATGCCGTGGGATGTCATGGATAGCGAGATCAAGTCAATTTTAGATATGGGTGTTACTGTCCATTTCAACAAACGTCTTGGTAAAGATTTCTCCATTAAATCACTTAAAGACCAAGGCTTTAGCGCGGTATTGCTAGCTATTGGTGCACATAAAGCCAAGCCTATGCGGGTTGAGAACGAAAATGTGCCTGGTGTTCTTGGTGGCGTAGACTTCTTACGCATGGCGGTTTTAAACGAAAAAATTGAGACTGGAAACAGTGTTGCAGTTATTGGTGGTGGTGATACCGCTATGGACTGTGCCCGTGTTGCCCGCCGTTTAGGTGTTGACAATGTAACCCTACTCTATCGCCGTACCCAAGCAGAAATGCCTGCTCTACCAATAGAGCAAGAAGAGACCATGGAAGAGGGTGTTGAGTTCCGTTTTCTTACTGCTCCCACTGAGGTAATTACAGAAAATGGTCGGGCAAAAGCTCTAAGGGTAATCACCATGGAATTAGGGGAGCCAGATGCATCAGGCCGACGCAGACCTGTACCTATTGAGGGCAGCGAAGAGGATCTCGATTTTGATCTTATAATTCCTGCTATTGGTCAAGACCCTGATTTGTCTTGTATCGATAACGAAGAGAACGCCCCTGAAACCACCCGTTGGAACACCTTTATTTATGATGAAAAGACCCAAGTAACTAGCCAAGAAGGTGTTTTTGCTGCTGGTGACTGTGCTTTTGGTCCTGATATTCTCATTCGTGCTGTTGGTGAAGGCCGGAGAGCTGCTGAAGCTATCAACCTCTATCTATTGGGCACAAAAATGGAGATGATCCAACCTTACGAGCATTCACGTGGTCGTTTAAAAGATTTGGATATGGCAGATTATTCGCCACGTTTTGTCCATAAAAAACGTGCTTTGGAGTCTACTTTTGAGCCAGAAAAACGTCTAAAAACTGATGGTGGTTGGGCTCCAATTAATGTGGGTTTAGAACAAGTTCAAGCTATGGCAGAAGCTACACGTTGTATTGAGTGTGGTTGTAATGCCCGTTTTGATTGTGACCTACGTAACTATTCTACTGAATATAACGCAAATGATACAAAACTAGCTGGGGCAAAACGCTCATACGAAGATGACAAACGCCATCCTCTCATCCGTATTGAGTCTGACAAATGTATAACTTGCGCATCATGTGTGCGGGTTTGTGATGAGGTACGTGGTATTCACGCTTTAACCTTCATCGACCGTGGTTTTACCACCCAAATTGGCCCTACCTTTAACGATCCCCTGCAAATTACCGGCTGTGATGCTTGTGGTATGTGTATTGATGTCTGTCCTACAGGAACCATGACAGCTAATACAAGTAAAGAAGCTGGTCCTTGGCTTTGGGATATTACAAAATCCACATGTACAGGTTGCGCCCGTGGCTGTGGTATAGCTGTGCATACTGCACGTGGGCGAATTGTTAAAATTTCTGCAATCGATGGTGACTCTGTAAATGGTGCAGTTATTTGTGCTGAAGGACGCTTTGGTTATCAACTACTAGCCAAACGAGAAGAGTCTCCTCTTAATGGTCAGATGGACAGTGCAAAAACCTTATTAAACAAAGGAGGGGCAATATCCGTTATTGTCTCACCAAAAGTAACCATAGAAGAGGCATATAGTGCTGCTCAGCTAGCTAAGCAATACAACGCCGGGTTATATTATTCTGCTGGTGGCAGTGTACAAGCTGGAGGCAAACCTTTTAGCAAAATAAAGGGTGAAGCAAACGTTGCTCTACTAAGCCGACTAGGGGCAAAACCATGGGATCAAGCTACTCCATCAGATAGTGTAGTTCTTGTGAACACAACTAGCTCAGCACTAAAAACTGACTCTGCCAACGTCATTGCTATTAATTCTCAAAATCCGACAAAAACTGGTATTCATATCCAAATTGCCGATGTTTTAGAGAGCGAGGGAGCCTTCCTCAACAGAGATGGCAACCTTGGTTCCTTAGAGTGTGGCTTACCTGACCCAGGTGAAAAAGCTGGCTTTAAAGTATTGGCAAACCTAGCAGGTGCAGATGCTCTTACTGACATCGGTACTCTTCGCAAAGCTCTAGTAGAAGATGTGCCAGAACTAAAAGCCCTAATAGCTCTAAATGATGGTGCTCGCATCATAAAAACTGAATTAACACCAGAGCTAGTAGCATCATCCCCAGATAGCAGAGAAGCAGCTTTTGCCTCTCACATGGAGCAGTTAAAACTGCCTTGGTAAA
>JADGBW010000083.1:9859-17292 GCA_015231305.1 Magnetococcales bacterium
ACTTAGGCACTTTGGTTAGGTTTCTACAGCCGTCTTTTTCCACCACTACTACATCTTCCAGCCTTACACCGCCCATATCAGGATAATATAGCCCTGGTTCTACGGTAACAACGTGGCCTGCCTTTAGGGTTTGGTCTTTCATGCCTATACGGGGGGATTCGTGTATTTCTAGCCCAAGTCCGTGGCCTGTGCCGTGGAAAAAGCCACCTTGACGACCTCCTGCTACAGGTCCGGTGGGAAAGCCTTTATTTGTTAGGTGAGTTGTTATTTTTTGGTGGATCTCTTTACCGGATGCACCATCTTTTATGTTGGCAAAGCCTATCTCTTGGCCTTGGCGTACTGCCTCCCATGCATCTTTAACTCTTTTGGGGGCTGTACCACGGCAAACGGTTCTGGTCATATCTCCCCAGTAGCCACTATGTTCTACTCTGGGAAATACATCTAGTATAATAGGCTGGTTTGCTGGTAGTGGGCCGGTTCCTTCTTCGTGGGGATCTGACCCTTGGCTGCCACCTGCTACAATGGTGTGGTTTGGTTGTGCTCCTAGTCTTACTAGCTGAGCATTTATCTCGCCCCTTACCATTTCACTGGTTAGTTTTTCTTTGCCAATATAGAGAAAACTGTCATCACCTATGGTCGAGCTACGTATTAGCTCTATACCTGCCAGCATTCCTTTACCAGTTATGGTTAAAGCCGCCTCAATTGCTGCTACCTCTTGAGCTGTTTTAATGACCCTGCTAGGCCAGAATTGTCCTGAAATTGGGCTAACTTTAATGCCTAAACCACGTAGACTATCAGCTAAAAACAGGGGAAAGTCGCTTGGAACTTCTACACTGTCTATATTGAGTTTTTCTAGAAAAAAAGCTGCTAAGACTCCCTCTTTTAGCTCTTTTGTGGGATTGCTTTTTTTATACTTCTCATTAATATCTTGCCAATCGTGAACCTGATCAACTGTGGCACTACGTCTAGCTCGATCAATCTCCAGTGAAGAGGTTATAAGATGGGTTGTGTTATCGCTCTGACTGACAAATAAAAATGGATCAGGAGCAAAAAATTTTGTGGCGTAATATAGGTCAGCCGATCTTTCACTGTCGGCATAAATCACTCTAGCTGTCACGTTTTATCTATCATCCCCATAATATGGCTAACCAGTTTTTCTATTCCCAAACCTGCTTCACCAATACTGGCAGCACACATATAAGCAGCAGTTGAAACAATACGGTTCTTTTCATCAATTACAATATTATCCGCACTGCTTATTTCATGTTTATTTCCCATAGTTTGAATTACAGAGGCTGTGTCGCTATCACTACCTATAGTTAAAGTAACACCTTCTTTAGAAAGTATTTTTGATAATACAGCCGGAGAGATACAGATAGCACCTATGGGTTTTTTTGCTTTATGCATGGCCCTAACCATATTAATTAAATCTGGATTAACCGAGGCATTAGCTCCATCAAAAGCTAATGTTGAAAGGTTTTTTGCAGCACCAAACCCACCAGGCATAATCAGAGCATCAAGGTTGTCAGGGTCTATTTCGGCTAGGTTAGAAATGTTACCACGGGCAATACGGGCTGCCTCTACCAGTACATTACGATGTTCTGGCATCTCTTCTTGTGTTATGTGATTGATAACATGGTGTTGATCAATATCAGGAGCCATGATTGTTACATCAGCTCCTGCCTGATCTAGAAAAAAAAGGGTTAAGGTAGATTCGTAAATTTCAGCACCATCAAGATATCCACAACCTGATAATACTACGCCAATACGGGCCATAATGTTACCTCCTTTTGAAGATGCAATAATAGTGAACTTATTAAATTTCTAAATGGTGTTGAGGCTTTTTTTTAAAACCTCAATTGGAAGAGATTTGCTCCTTCCAAGACCCAATCAATTTAATTATATTTTACATATTTGCTTTGGGTAAACCGAAAAAGTTAGCAAACTTTTTGCCGGTTTTAATTTTTACAGTTTGAAAATATTTATCAGTGTAACCATGGTCAAATCCACGTTTAACTGCAAGAAATATTACCCATACTAAAAAACCTACTGGAATAAGATTTAAAATTTCCATCTTAGAATAGCTCCCGACTTCTCAACAAATTTACCTAAACTTGGATAGTTGTTTAGTGGTTACATTTATAAATTGAACAAAGGTAAATGGTCTATGCTCAATACCAACAAGGTAGATAACCTACCTTGGCCCATAATAATAAAAACTTTTTTATGATGGGCGACTTATAAATGGAACAACTATTTAATATTTAACTACCCTAAAAAGCAGACACCCCCGGCGAAAAAAGCAACCGAGGGTGTCATGGTAACACATTTTTTAATTGGACTAAACAGACAAGTGGGACAAATTACATACCCATGCCGCCCATACCGCCCATGCCGCCCATACCACCCATACCACCTGGGTCACCAGCAGGAGAATCTTCTTTTGGAATTTCAGCAATCATTGCTTCAGTGGTAATCATCAAACCAGCAACAGATGCTGCAGCTTGTAGAGCATTGCGAACTACTTTAGCAGGATCAATAACACCCTGTTTTACTAAGTCGGCATATTCACCAGTTGCCGCATTGTAACCATAGGTAGCTTTTTTGTTCTCAAGTACTTTGTTAACAACAACAGAACCTTCAGCACCAGCATTTGAAGAGATAATGCGAATAGGCTCTTCTAAAGCTCGACGTACAATATCAACACCAACAAGTTGCTCTGCATGAGTAATTTTTAACTTGTCGAGGGCAGCACCAGCACGAAGCAAGGCAACACCACCACCAGGAACAATACCTTCTTCAACAGCAGCACGTGTAGCGTGTAGTGCATCGTCAACACGGTCTTTACGCTCTTTAACTTCAACTTCAGTAGCACCACCAACTTTAATAACAGCAACACCACCAGCTAATTTAGCCAAACGCTCTTGCAACTTCTCTTTGTCGTAATCAGAAGATGTTTCGTCGATCTGAGCACGGATTTGAGCAACACGAGCTTGGATCAATTTTTTATCGCCAGATCCGTCGATAATGGTTGCTTCTTCTTTGCTTACAATGATGGAACGAGCTGTACCCAACATCTCCATGGTGACACTTTCTAAGGTAACACCAACTTCTTCAGATGCTACAGTACCACCAGTTAAGATAGCGATATCTTCTAACATGGCTTTACGACGATCACCAAACCCAGGAGCCTTAACAGCACAGATTTTCAAACCGCCACGTAGCTTGTTAACCACCAAAGTAGCAAGGGCTTCGCCTTCCACATCTTCAGCAATGATCAACAACGGACGAGAAGCTTGAACTACGCTCTCCAAAATTTGTAAAATTTGTTGTAGGTTGCTCACCTTCTTCTCAACTAGAAGAATGTAAGGATCATCCATCTCAACAAGCATTTTCTCAGGGTTGGTTACAAAATAAGGGGAGAGATAACCACGATCAAACTGCATACCCTCAACAACGTCTAGGGTAGTGTCAAGACCTTTGGCCTCTTCAACAGTGATAACACCTTCTTTACCAACCTTATCCATTGCTTCAGCAATCATACCGCCAACTTCAGCATCACTGTTAGCAGAGATTGAACCAACTTGGGAAATTTCTTGTGAAGTAGTAACCTCTTTCGCGCTACTATGCAGAGCAGCCACCACACTTTCCACAGCAGCATCGATGCCGCGTTTTAGATCCATTGGGTTCATACCAGCTGCAACCGCTTTTAGACCCTCTTGGATCATGGATTGTGCCAATACAGTAGCTGTTGTTGTGCCATCACCAGCTTCGTCAGCTGTTTTTGATGCAACTTCTTTAAGCATTTGTGCGCCCATGTTCTCGAACTTATCTTCAAGTTCAATCTCTTTTGCCACACTAACGCCATCTTTGGTAACCCGTGGTGCGCCCCATGATTTATCTAAAACCACATTACGACCCTTAGGACCAAGTGTTACTCGAACTGCATTAGCAAGAATGTTGACACCATCAAGCATCTTACCACGAGCAGTTGTACTAAAAAGAACCTCTTTTGCTGACATATCTATCTACCTTTATATAAACAGGTTACTAGTCTGTTATTGTGAATATTGTAAACAAAATTTAAAAAATTATGCTTTCAACTACTTTAGAATACCCAAAATATCGGATTCCCGCATAATCAATAGCTCTTCACCATCAATTTTAACATCGGTTCCACCATATTTACCAAATAGAACCAAATCACCAACTTTAACATCTAAAGGTTGAACCTTACCACTTTCGCCAACGGCTCCTTTGCCAACAGCAATTACCTCGCCTTGGATTGGTTTCTCTTTTGCGGTATCAGGAATGATGATGCCACCAGCTGTTTTTTGTTCTTCTTCTGTGCGTTTGACCACAACACGGTCATGCAACGGACGAAACTTAGTTTTCATATTCTTCCTATCTCCAGAAAAATGGATAAAATTATAGTGTTTTTAGTTAAATGCCTCAAATGACACAGCTTTCTAACCTGTAATAAATTGCGCTGTTGGAATGTAATGTAAGCATTCATATCTAGCTGTCAAGCTTTTAGAGTATAATTCTTTTTAGTTTTGTTAAAAAAAACTACTTCAAGGTCTAAAAGAGGTTATATACACTGGTGAAGTTTTGTTAAAAGTTATGCTTTGTATAGCTCCAACTCATCACGCAGTCGCCCTGATATGGTTTTTGATAAAGAGACAGTGATTAAAATTCTATCTTCAACCTCACTACGTTCAACTACGTGCCCATTTTGACAGAGTTTAGCCAAAAATGCCCCTTCCATTGCGGGAATATTAAGAGTGAAGATAGAAAAATCTCTTCTTGCTGCCCTTGAAAGTGTATTTAGAAGTTCATCTAAACCTTCACCAGTAATTGCTGAGAGCATAAGGGCATCGTTACGTTTTTGCAGCCGTTCCACCATTGCTATCTGGCTATCATCAAGGCAATCTATTTTATTGAATAGGGTTAACATAGGACGATCTTCTGCTCCTAAGTCTCCTAAAACTTTACGCACAGACTCATCCTGATCTTGCCATTCAGGGTCAGACAAATCCACCACATGGAGCAGCAGATCAGCAGTTAAGACCTCTTCTAAGGTAGCACGAAATGCAGCTACAAGTTGGTGGGGTAAGTCACGTATAAACCCCACCGTATCACTGAGTATCACCCGTTGCCCATCAGGCAAGGTGACTCCACGCATGGTAGGATCAAGTGTAGCAAATAGCTGATCGGCCACATAAACATCGGAAGCTGTTATGCGGTTAAAAAGGGTGGATTTACCAGCGTTGGTATAACCTACAAATGTGGCAGTAAAAAAAGGTACATCTTTACGAGATTTTCTCTGTAGAGTACGGGTACGCTCCACAGCAATTAGCTGTTTTTTAAGGCGTACAATCTTCTCCCTAATCAAACGGCGGTCTACCTCAATCTGTGTCTCACCAGGTCCGCCACGCAGCCCTACTCCACCTCTTTGTCGCTCCAGGTGGGTCCACGACCGCACCAAACGAGATTGTTGATATAACAAAGAGGCTAACTCAACTTGTAAAGTACCCTCTTTGGTTCTAGCGCGGGAAGCAAAAATCTCCAGAATCAACCCGGTACGATCAACAACTTTAACTTCAAGTTTCAGTTCAAGGTTTCTCTGTTGAATTGGAGAAAGCGCATGGTTAAAAACCACCACAGTAACCCCAAAGTTTTTAACATCTTCTTTGAGCATCTCCACCCGGCCTTTACCAAGAAAAGTACCAGGATGAACTTTAGCAAGGGAGACAATTTGCAGTTGAGCCACCAGCAAACCTGCGCCACGGGCAAGGTGGTCCAACTCTTTTGCAAGACGTTCTGCACGATCTTTATTGCGATTTACATCATGAACAATGGTATGAATCAGCAGAGCTTGTTCGGGCTCCAGCGTGTTCTCTAACAGAGCAATTACTCCTTGTCTAAATCTATAACAACATCCCGTGATGGCATGACAGTCGATATGGCATGTTTAAACACCAACTGGGTGACGCTATTTTTTAACATAAGGCAATAATTGTCAAATGAGGATATTACTCCTTGCAGTTTAATACCGTTGACTAAAAAAACCGTAACCGGAACACTCTCCCGGCGTAGGGCATTTAAAAACGGGTCTTGGATCATTTGGGAGGATTGATTAGCCATTTTCTATTTCCCCTTCTCAATTATAGTTTACTGCTATTAAAAGATTGTCACGAATATCCAGTTATATAATGCCAACTTTTTTGATCTACCAGCTAAATTATAAAATCAACCACAAAAAACTAAATTTATAGTCTCTTTTAAAATAGCATTAGAGGCACAAGTCACGCAAAATTAAACAGTTTTTTTATGGCAACTCCTAGTTAATAAACCTTGGTTTATGAGCTTTTAACTCTAAGGATAGAAAATTATTGGTGCTATCAGCAAGACAATAATAAATTTTTATCATAAATAAAGAGCCGATAATTATAATAGAACAATATCCAACTCCCAAAATTTCCACCAATTTAGACAGCGTTACCAACTAACCACAAAAATATTGTACACCTTTGATCATCGTGCTAGTCTTTTGAAAAGATTGAATTTAGGAAGTATTAAAGAGTGAAGTTTGAAAATTTCAATGCAGGTGACTGGTAGCAACTATACCAATACAAAAGCTTTGAGCCAACTTTAATCAACTTAGAGTGGAGATGGGAGGACCCTACGATCAATACTTTATTGTAAGATGCCAATAGAGCTTTGGGTGAACTAAATGCCTTCTCTCTGATTGTTCCTAATATTGATCTATTTATACAAATGCATGTTCTTAAAGAGGCTCAAAGTTCTAGCCGGATTGAAGGTACACATACTGGTATAGATGAAGCTTTAATGGATGAGGAGCAGATTCAGCCTGAAAAACGTGATGATTGGAATGAGGTACGTAACTATATTAAAGCTGTTAACTCTACTATTGAACAGTTGGAAACCATCCCCCTGTGCAACCGACTTATCAAAGATGTTCATGGTGTACTATTGCAAGGAATGCGTGGTAAACACAAGCTACCGGGAGAGTTTCGTATAAGTCAAAACTGGATTGGGGGATCAAGCCTTACAGATGCTGCCTTTATTCCTCCCCATCATGATGGTGTAGAATTGATGATGAGCGACCTGGAAGCTTTTTGGCATAACAATGGAATTCAAGTTCCCCATTTAGTCCGTATTGCCATAATTTTATGGGCTAACCTTACCCTAGAATCTGTCTAAGGTAACGTTTAGGCGATAACCTTACCTTCGTCTTCTTTTAGGTTATGACCTTATTCTCATTGATTTATATATATTAATTTCTAGAAATAGCTAACTTAATTAAGTATTTTGTGATGGAATAGATATTACTTGATACACATGCTCTACTTTGGTGGTTATATGGTGATAAGAAACTATCCTTATAAGGCACAAAAAGCCATTACTGA
>JADGBW010000212.1 GCA_015231305.1 Magnetococcales bacterium
CTCTGGAAAAGTTGGTGTGGAGATAATAAATAACTGAACCTACAACTCACTTTTTTGCTAAAAATTGCCTTACTATAGAGTAAAACCAGCCAAGCTCTCGTCTAGTTTCTTGGAGATACTTGATAGTTCAGTAGCTTTTTGTTCTACCTCTGCACTTTTTTCTTGCATACCGCCTGACATTGTTCTTATTTCGATTATTGCACCTGTCATATCCTCAGAAAGCGATGCAGCATTGGCAACATTACTTGCAACCTCTTCACCAGCATTGGAAGTTTCATTTACTGTTCTGGTTAGTTCTTGAATACCTTCGTTTACTTCACTAACATTGCGTACTACTTCGCCAATACCAGACGAAATTTCTTGCATATTTCGGTTGACCTCTTCAATACCGGTGGAAGATTCATCTACCCTGCGATTAACTTCTGAAGTTTCAGCAGATGCAGCAGCCATGGATTGGGTTATCTGTTCAATGGTTTTGCTTTGCTCATCAACAGAGTGAAGAATATCTTCATTTGCTGAAGCAATATTTTTAACTGCTTCAGTAATATTTACCGTGGCACCAGTTACACTTTGGGTCTTTTCTTGAATTTCGCTAATTTTTTTACTTATATCAGAGGTTGCTATCGCAGTCTGCTTTGCAAGATCTTTAACCTCATTAGCAACTACTGAGAATCCTTTTCCTGCTTCACCGGCTCCTGAAGCCTCAATGGAGGCGTTGAGAGCTAACATATTGGTTTGTTGGGCAATGTCCTCAATATCCTTTACCACATTGCTAATTTCAGTAGTAGATTGAGTAAGGGCTTCAATTATGGCTATATTAGCTTGAGAATCATTACTTGCTCGTTGAGCAACTTCTGCGGCGTTTTTACATTTATTGCTCACTTCAACAATTGAAATGGATACATCTTTTACCGCAGTGGTAATTGAAGTTATGTTGTCACTTGAGCGGTTTGCTGCATCATGAGCAAGTGTTAACCCGTTGTTTGCTTGCTCAGAGGCAGTTGCAACAGCTGATAAGTTGATGTTGGCCTCTTCGGCTGCTGCTGATATTGTGGTCATGTTGGTGCTCATCTCTTCTACCGCTGTGGAAACATTGGTCATGTTAGTGCTCATCTCTTCAGCAGCTGTAGATACAGTGCTCATGTTACCGCTCACATTGTGTGCACTATCAGTTGATAAATCAGCACTACTGCTCATAACTTCTGAACCGCTGGACATTTCACTAGATATAGAGAAAAGTTCTGACGATGTAGTGTTAACATCTTTGGCATTTTTGGTGATTTCAGTGATCATAGTTCGCAGGTTTTCAATCATAACAGACATTGAGTTAGATAGGTTGCCTATCTCATCTTTTCTGTCAGAAGCACACTTTACTGTCAGGTCACCCTTAGCAATTAGGCTCAGGTTAGAAACGCATTGTGAAAGGGCGGTTGTAATACTTCTGGTGATAACCAGTGCCAATACAAAAGCTAAAACAGAAATAGCAGCAAAAATGGTAAATAGCATTATTTCAGAGTCTTCAGCTTTTTTACCAGCATTTAGATTAAACTCAGCTCCTTTATTATCGGCAAAATCTCTAATTTTACGCAACTTTTCGTTAAGCCTAGCTAAATGAGGCGCACCTTCTTCACGGGTTATACGCCCGGGATTGGCAGAGACTTGAGCACTCCGCATTACAATAACTTTATCTCTTATTTGCTTCCAATCTACAAATAGGTTTTTAGCATTGTTAACAAGGGATGGATTACCTAAAAATCGTTCATAAATAACTTTAAACTCTTCTCTTACCCCCTTATCAACTATATCTACTTTAGCTGATAAGCTTTTGATTTTTTCTATAGATTCTGCCGTGGATATATCTTTCATCATCAACGCCATTGTTAACATGCCGATTTTAATTTTTCCGACGGATGTAGTAACGGTAAAAGGGTGACGATAAAATTTATCAACTAACCCGCTAACTTTATTAGTATCAGCAGTTTTAGCCTTTTTATTAAACTCACCAGCTTTACCAATTGCAAAATTATGAAGTTCATTTAAGGCTATTCTGGTCTTGGAAATATGCTGTGCACCTTCTCCTCTTGTTATACTAGCTGCATCATTTTCAAGTTTGATTTTGATCTGCTGTACTACCTTCTCGCGAATAGGTTCCCAATCGTTAAATAACTCTTCTATCTCTCGTACTACAGACTTATTTCCTAAAAATCTTTCATTCAGCACTTTTAAAGCTTGGTTTACACCAACTGTATAACTGTTGGCCGTATTATAAGCTTGCTCCATTTGCTCTAAGTTTGTGGACATGGAGACATCTTTCATTGAACGATGAATAGCCACCAAGTTTGTTTCAATATCACGAATACTGGTGCTAACTGCCATAGGATGTCGATATAGTTTGGTTGTAATGTTAGAAAGATCTACAGCTGTCTGTCTGCTAAAGATTCCTCCCATTATCATAAGAAGAATAGTCAAACCAAACCCTAAGCCCAATTTAGTACCAATTTTTAAATTATTAATTTTACTAACCATTGGCCAACATCCTTACATTTTATTGTATTATTTTTTACTTTTTGCAGCAGTATTTTTTTGTTTAATAGTGAACTCTATGTCATGTCAGTGAAATATACTAATAATTTTCAGTTAAATTTTTTGTAGTATATCAAAAAAAGGGTATTTTATGAATAAAAGTAGGTAATTTAATATATCGTCTTAATATAACGATTTTTAGATTAGGAGCGAGAGCTTAAAAAATCTGGAATCCAAAGAACTTCTCCACGTTTTTTTCGTAAAATGCAAGAAATAGGGCCATCATGTGAAATTACGAAAGCTAATACACCAGGGTGCTTGCCAACAAAGTTAACTGCCGAAGTATGGCGTGTACCATATTTTGTTAAATTTACCTCTTGTTTGCATTCAGGAAAACCAGGCTGGTAATAAAATGTCTTACCTGTCCACTGGGGAGATGTTAAGACAGAACCAAAAGAGAGAGGGCTTAATTTATGGGATATAATTAGCGCACCATCAACACTTGTTAGTTGGCTCATAAATTCAATATGATCAATTAATCTTTTTTTACACTCATTTATAGTATCTTCTAATACCTGTTTATCAGCTACATCTCTATCTTTACCACTCATTTTACCTTTGCTTATTTTCTTTTTTTCTTTCTGCATTGTACATAAGTTGGCAATATTTTGCGGAGTATTTGCCTCTTGAAATAGAGGGTATTTAGTTATTAAAGATTTTTTAGCTCTGTTTTTAAGTTTTTCAGGTAGCCATATTATGGTAGATCCATGACAACGTTTTGTAGCTTCTTCCACTAGAAGGTTCATCATCTCTTGATAAATGCGCCAGTAAGGGTTTCCTTCATTTTTATACTCTACATGATTTTTTACAGCCTTGTACATTGTTTGGCTAACCATACATGCAGAGTCAGAACTTAAAGTGGTCTCTGTAAAATATCCTGAGTTGAAGTTTACCAAGTCTTTTCCACCCCAAGATATGGTCAACGACCCTGGCTTTAGTGAAGATACTGTTATTACATCTAGAGGCTCTGGAACAAAAGGGTAGGGATCTAATGAAGTGTTACCACGTTTGCTAATAAATATTGCTCCCCAAATTTCCAATAAATCAGGGTTATCATAATTGCTGTTAACTGCAATAACTGTGGTTTCAGGATCAAAACCAGGGGCTAATTTACCCAAAGAGTCTAGGTTAAAAGGCAGCTTTTTTTCAAAGCTTATAATTGAGTTGTCATTTGATACCATTTTATCTTGAAAATAGTCAGGATTAATTAGAGAGACAGCAAGCCTTATAGACTCGCCTTCTTCGCTTTGAATACCTGCTAAAAACACCATTTCCAAAATACTTTTAAGTTTAAGAAACGATAGTTGATAGTCGTCACGACTACATACTCTTTGCCAAAGTGAGTAGATTTGCTCAATTATCTGTGTGTCAAATAGTGCAACTCCCTCTCTTGAACTTATTACGCGTTTGCGTTTGGTGATATCTCTAACTACTGCTGATATAAACCTTTTGTCGGTATTGACCCAAGATGATATAGATATTTCTAAAGGAAACTTTTCTCCATTTTTTCTAAGGCCTTCAAGTTCAATGTTGTCACCTTTAAATCTAGATTCACCACTTGTTAAATAACGTTCAAAACCTACAAGATGTTTTTTTCTTAAATATTTTGGCATAAGTTTGGTCACAGCTTTACCTACTATTTCTTCAACACTATAGCCAAAAATGTTTTGCGCTCCTTTGTTCCAAAATATTATTTTTCCATTTTCATCAGCAGAAATTATTGCATCAACTGTAGAGTCAGTAACAGAGCGGAACCTCTCTTCACTGGCCTGTAATGCAAGTAGATTTTTTTTACGTTCTAGGTAAATACGAATTCGTTGCCTTAACACCAACCATTGAATTGGTTTGGTTATATACTCTTCTGCACCGGATGCAAAAGCTTTTTCAACTGATTTTGCATCTTCACTACTGGTTACCATAATAATGGGTATATGTGCTGTTTTTGCATTTTTCTTTATTAATTTACAAGTAGCAAAACCATCTAAATCCGGCATTACTGCATCCATCATTATTAAATCAGGTTGCAGCTCTTCACATTGCTCCGCAGCTTGTTGGCCACTATCCATACTTTTGGTTTGGTAGCCGCTTTTTTCTAGGAAAACAGCAAGAATATTTTGAAATATTTCATCATCATCAACCAAAAAGATGAGTGGTTTTTTACCGTTTGTCTTATTAATGCCCATAAAGCTGTTTTCTCTGTTATTGTTTAATAATCTTTGTTAACTTTTATAGTTTGCAAGCATTACACGTGACTAATTGCAAGGCTAGATATCACATGGTACAAAAAACAGACAATA
>JADGBW010000084.1:0-10969 GCA_015231305.1 Magnetococcales bacterium
GTTTAACCCATACTAGGTAAGCAACTTTAAAATTTGTATTTACAAAAAAAAAAGCTACCACCAACTAAAACTTTTGTATCATGAGGGGAATAAAACGTAAACAATTTTCTTTGATTATTTTGAATTTTTTTACAATACATAATTACAACATATTGTTTATTATGAAAATTTAACAAAGAAAAAAATGTGTTATATAAAACAAAATCACTTTGCTTATACTTAAGCATATAAATAAAGAAATAAAACCAAGATGTTACTAATTGAAACTGATTTATATATCAGCTTTTCTCAATGCAAGATTTTCTAAGGTTGTATTAATGTTACTTATCGATATTTTATGAATCGATTAGCGAATAATCATTACCGAGTTTTTAGCATGCTCCAACACATTAAAAGCTACTCCACCCATAAAAAAGCGTCTAACTCCCTTATGAGAAGTATCTGCCATGGCAATTAACGAGAAATGCTGACCTATTTCAATAATCTCAGTTACAGGGTCACCAACAGGGGTAAACGTATCCTTAACGTCAATACCCATTTTATCTAATAGTTCAATGCCTTGCTTAATATTTTCTTTAGCATTATTTAAATTGCTCTCTTCTCTTGCTACTGAAATTAATGAAATTGGGCATTGGCAGTTATTAGCCAACATAGCATCCTTTTTTAATGCTTCTAATGAGCTTTTAGTACCATCTAAACAGACTAAATGACCATTACCTATTTCAAGTTCTCTAGCAACAATAACAGAGCAAGGTGCATGGACAGCCACTTTCAATGCCGCGGAAGCTATTCCTAAAAATTTAGTGATAGTTTTGCGCTGCATGGATGCTCCCATGATTATGAGATCATGATTTTTTGTTTCTTGATGGTCCAAAATACCTGTCTCAGAATTTTCAGCAGCCAATAGAGTGAGTTGAATACCACGACCTCTTGCACTTTTATATTTAATTATATGGTTACCTAGTGGATCACCTTGAATATCGTTGTGAGTGAAAGACTCCTCCCACTCTTTAGACATGTGCCCTATCTCTACCAATAAATCTCGGCCTTTTTTAAGAAAGCTAACTCCAGGTAGATCTAAACCAGAGTCAACAATATTCTCTCTAGCAACTCTAACTTGCAAACCACCACTATTTAAACCTTGGTCCAGAGGTCTAACATAGAGCAGATCAATATTAGCTCTAACTCCCAAGCCCAATTTAGAGGCATAAGACAGTCCTCTATATGATTCTTGAGAGCCGTCAACTCCAACCAAAATTCTAAACGTATGCGAGGTAAGCTCTACCATATCTTTATCTCCTTCTTATGCTCCAACAATTGGCCAATACAGATAAGCACAAGCAATCATCAATATTGTAGATATAATAATCATTTTCCACCCTACCTTTAAAAAATCACTTGTTTTCAGATAACCTGATGCATAAACAATGGTACATGCAGGTGTGCCGACAACCGTCAGATATGCAAAAGCCGAGGAGATGGCAGTAATAAATCCTATAACAATAGGGCTCTCCTGTGCAGCAGTAGCCATTTTAAGCACTATAGGCCCAAGCACTGCAACAGCAGCTCCGTTGGACATAGTATTGGTAACTCCTGTTGTTAGCACCGAAACAGCAGCCCATAAACCTATACCATGATCAGCCCCTAAAGGGGTTAAAAGTGATAGAAAACTAACAGCAACCCACTCAGCAGCACCAGTGTCTTTCATTTGCACACCAAGAGATATTGCAGCACCGTAGAGCAGCACTACACCCCAGTTAACTCCGTTGTTTAAGTCTTCCCACAACACCAAACCTGCTGCTAAAAAAGCTACCGCGCCCAATATAGCAACAGTACCCATTCCTAAGGTGCTAGATATGGTCATCCAGCTTAATAGTACCAGAAAAAAAAGTCCTATAGAGACAAAGTCGCTAGCCTTTAGCGGCCCTTGCTCTAAAACTTGCTCTTTTAACTTTTCCACAGCAGGTGCTAAGTCGTCTACTTCTGGTTTAAAAGTCCAGAAAAGCACAGCAGTAACAAAAGGTAACTGCAATAAAAACAAAGGGTAAGCATAAGCCATCCAACGCAGGTAATCTATTAAAAAGACAGCTGTATTTGCATCACCAGGTTGATAGAAAAAGTCTTTCCAATAACCAATCATAATAGCATTACGCGCACCACCAGATGGAGTCCCGATACCTGCGACAGAGCAACCATAGGCAATGGAAAAAAGCAATACTGCAGCAAGGTTACGAACCTCTTTAGGATCATCCGATGTTAAGCGTATTAGAGTCACCCCTACAGGCAACATCATTGCTGCAACTGTGTGTTCGCCAATAAAAGAAGCCAAAATTCCTGAAACCACTGAAATACCAAAGGCTACTTTAATTGTGTTTGTACCAGTAACTTTAATAATTAAAAGCGCAATTCGTTTATGTAGTTTCTGCTTAACAATACCCACAGCCAACATAAGCGATCCCATTATAAACAGAACAGAATCATTCATTAGACTACGTGCAACTTGGTTTGAATCTATTTTAAGCAGAAGTATTTGCCCCAAGACAATCATAAGAGCAACTGTAGGTAGGGGTACTGGTTCTGTCACAAATAAAATTGTGGCAGACACCGTCATAGTAAGTACTACCCATCCTTTATATGAAAGGCCATCAGGTACAGGAAGATTTAACATTACCGCCCCAACTATAAGAGCGATAAAAAACCATCTTTTCTGTTTTAAATACTTTTTCAACCGATTTGGCCTCCATTTATGGGTTTAGCACCATGCTTTTGGGAAGCAAAAAAATCTTTAGACACCATATTTTAAACAGATAAAGCTACAAATATCACATTTTAAGATAGTCTCAGAATTTGTAATAGTAGTAAGATAGTTAATTGTTACCAAACTAGCATATATACAGAGTATTTGCAGGTTTTTTATACCATTCAGAATGAACCGGATTATATTTAAATGGCTTCACTTAAATACCGTACACAATAATAAACCGCCATCATTGTTGGCAAGATCATTGCGTAAACAAACTTTATCTGAACAGATATAATAGCAAGGCTTGGTTTAATCAAAAAAAGGGTACTTTTACTAGATAAGGACAATATGATGACAATGAATAGTAGCTTACATGATGTTGATTTAGGACAACAATTTCAGGAATCTAATCAAACCATTTTTCTTGCTACAAGAATGGATTTAATGGCGCAGATAGTACCAAAAAGAGAAAAGCCAAAGAAAGATTTTATGTCTACAAAAAGTTTTACCGACTTTTCAGAAGCGGAAAAAAAGCCAACAATCCACTAAATAATATATTTAACAATTTCAAAGGTTACTGATCTGGATTTAGGATGTATTGCGTACCTAAGTCCAGAACTTTAACTTCATTCTTTTATTTCGCATCAAAGCCCGGTTTTTTTTAAGTAATTCTATTACAATAGCAAGAATTTGGTCTGCATAAAGTGGTGGTGCACCATAAACCCAAGCCCCCTGACTAACAATTAAGGTGAATTTATCATAAGGTCCTGTCAAAGGACCGTCAGGAGGATCTGATTCTGCTTTTTTTCTTGTATATATTCGGACAAAATCACTCTTAGGGTGGAAGCCAATAGCAATCTTGTGATTTTTAATTTCTATCTCTAAATAACATTTATCACGAACCCGCTTCTCGATAATACATTGAAGCATTTCTGAAACACCGATAGCAGTCCTTTTTATAATCAACTCTTTTCTAAGATGACGACATAACCTACGAATATCTCCATGAGGAAAATGACCCCTGCGGGCATTAAACCTCCGGCAAGTGCAGTTCTGATAAAATAGATTTACCTTATAAATATGGTCATTTTTGTAACTTGGAACCTCTATAATGGCATCATATTTTTTATCTATTTCAGGAAGCAATATAGATGGGCAGTAGCTTTGGGCGTTAAGAATCTTTCTTTTTTTCCAAGCAGGAACAAAAATAAAACGCATTATAACGACAACAACGCCGAGAAATAAAGCAAGAATCATTGCTAGCTTAAGCCAATCTAACATGATTATAAAAACCCCCAATTAAACATTCTTTGCTATTTTTTAACCAAAATTTGCGCACATGCTAACAATAATTTGTATTAATGACTAGGATTCAACCTGGATATTTTATAAAATGTAGAATATATGGTACAAAGAACCACTTTAAATAATTTAGCTATTAATAGTTATAATTATTAAACTCAGATAATTTTGTGTTACTGATTTAAATTGAGGTTAAATACGTGATTAACAACCGTTTATCGTCTTTGTTTGTTATTTTCTTTTCAATTTTTTTCTCATTTGCCACGGTAAATACCCATGCTGCTGATCGTGCTAACGATCTATTGCGAGATATTGATAAGATTATGTATGCAACCTCTTACGAGAGTTATTTTCAAATAATAAATCAAAACCCCAGCGGCATTGAGCAAGTTATTACGGCATACTCTGCAAAACAGAGTGATGGCAAAGCTGTGGTTTTAATAATAGCTCCCAAGCAGCTGCAAGGGCGGGCTGTTTTACGTGTCGGTGATGATGTTTGGACGCATATACCAGGAGAGTTAAATTTACGAAAAAGCACTTTGCGTCACTCTTTTGTTGGTGGAGTATTTAATAATGCCGATTATCTGGCAACATCATTTACAACAGACCATAGAGCAGAGATAATTTCAGAAAACAAAGATAGATATATTATTAATCTGACCCCCAAAACAGACACAATTCCTTATAAAAATGCTGAGCTTTATGTTAATAAAAGAAACTTGCGTCCAACAAAATTGGTTCAGTTTGCAGGCACTAATGTAATAATTAAAACAATCAAATATGATCACTCTAAAAAATCTCTTGATGGCAAGTCTATACAGGTTCAAATGAGCACAGAAGCTGAAGAAAACCGCAAATACCGCTCTACTATAAAAGCTGGTGACACACGAAAAAGAACATTTCCTGAGATGACTTTTACAAAAGAAATTTTACCAAAAGTCGGTTCTATTCTGAAATAACTCAACAGTTTCAGGTGCGTGGCGATAATAGGGATATTTTGTTTAAAACACTTTTTTCAAATTTAAAGTTTGTAACAGTATTTTTTTTTACTAAACGGTTTATTTCTGTCGAGATTTATGCGAAAATCACTGATTACAATTTATTTGTTGTTCACTATTTGCCCACAATATATGGGTATAAATTTCATTGGGATTTGCAATAGTTAGAGAAATCCTAACAAACTGCTGATTTTGTGTTTAAGGAAAAGACCTTGAGTAAAGAAGATGTAATTGAAATGGAAGGCACTGTTTTAGAGAACCTTCCCAACGCAATGTTCCAGGTAGAACTGGAAAACAAACATAAACTGCTTTGTCATATATCAGGCCGGATGCGCAAGCACTATATCCGTATTTTACCTGGAGACAAAGTTACAGTTCAGCTAACCCCATATGATCTTACCAAGGGTCGGATATCGTATCGACACAAATAGATATATGTATTTTAGTTTATGACTTACAATGCATCTGACATTGAGGTACTAGAAGGTCTTGAAGGTGTTCGTCGTCGCCCAGGTATGTATATAGGCGGCACCGACGAGAGAGCCTTACACCATTTAGTTACCGAATTATTAGATAACTCAACTGATGAAGTGGTTGCAGGTCACGCTGACCGAATTACACTGATATTAAAACAGGATGGCTCAGTATCTGTGCAAGATAATGGCCGAGGAATCCCTGTTGACCCTCTACCCCGTTACCCTGACAAATCAGCCCTTGAGGTAATTCTCACCAAACTGCATGCTGGTGGTAAATTCCATAATAAAGCCTATGCTACTGCTGGCGGACTTAATGGAGTAGGTATATCTGTTGTAAATGCTCTGTCCGTCTGGACAAAAGTTAGTGTTAATAGAGATGGCTTTACTTGGGCGCAACAGTTTGCAAGAGGTCTTCCCCAAGGAAAAATTGAAAAGCTTGCTCCTACCAAGAAAAAAGGTACTAAAGTTACCTTTATGCCTGATGGTGAGATATTTCCAGAAATAAGATTTCGCCTTGATACACTTCTCAATATGTGTCGTGCAAAAGCCTATTTGAATAAAGGGGTGAAAATTGCACTCAAGGATGAAGCTAGCAACGAATCCCATGAGTTCCACTATCCCAACGGCCTTAAAGATTTTGTATCTAGTTGGGTTGAAAAGCATGATCTTATAATAAAAGAGCCTTTTGTTGGGCAGGCAGAGAAAATAGGCATAGATGAGAATATTCGTATTGAATGGGCTACCTCATGGACTTATAATGAAAAAGGTAAACTGCTTTCATACTGCAATACTATTCCCACTGCGCAAGGGGGAACCCACGAAACGGGCATTAAAAGTGCGCTTTTAAAGGGAATAAGAGAATTTGCAGAAGCTCGTAATTTATTACCAAAGGGTATTATTATAATCTCCGATGATGTTTTAGACGGTCTATTTGGAGTCCTATCTATTTTCCTTCCTTCACCTAGTTTTTCCGGACAAACTAAAGACAAACTTACAAATACCGGAATTTCTCGACCTATAGAAGGTGCGATCAAAGATCAACTTGACCACTGGTTACATGGTCAACCAGAGCAAGCAACACAACTTGTAAGTTCTGTTGTTGAGAGAGCCCAAGAACGTCAAAACCGTCGTAAATCAATTTCCAAAATAAAAAGAAAATCTGTTACAACTCGTCTTACTCTACCGGGAAAATTAACAGACTGCATCACCTCTGACCCTGATCAATCAGAGCTTTTTATAGTTGAGGGAGACTCAGCAGGTGGTTCTGCAAAACAGGCCCGTGATCGTCACACCCAAGCGGTATTGCCACTACGTGGTAAAATTCTTAACGTTGAACAGGCCAACCTCAATAAATTTGAGAAAAATGCTGAAATTCAAAATTTAATTACGGCTATTGGTGCAGGGTTTGGTAAACAGTTTGATGTTAGCCAAATACGATATGGCAGTATAATAATTATGACCGATGCTGATGTTGATGGAGCACACATAGCCAGCCTACTTTTGACATTTTTTTACCGTTTTATGCCAGACTTAATCCGTCAAGGTCATCTATACCTTGCTCAACCACCTCTTTTTAGGGTTAACTCTGGTTCTGACAGCTCATATGCTCTTGATGAAATAGAGAAAGAGAAAATAATTGCAAAAGTTCGTAAAAAACGGCCCAATGCAAAGTTTGAAATTTCCCGTTTTAAAGGTTTAGGTGAGATGGTTCCTATGCAGTTACGTGAAACTACCATGAACACAAAAACCCGGCGACTTCTTAAAGTTTACTTAGATGATGAAGCCGTTACCCATGATACTTTTGATCGTTTGATGGGCAAAAGACCGATAGAGAGATATAAATTTATCCAAGAAAAAGCCTCTTTTGCAAAAGAGAGTCTGGATATATAAAAATATAGATTATTTAACCGTAGTAATCATGAGGTTATTATGGTTAACCCCCTTGCACTCAATGGACTTCTAACCTCCTTGAAAAAAAAAACTACTACACCTCTTTTAAAAAGTATTAATGCCTGTTTTGATTGGCTTGATGATGATAACCTCATCCCTAAAGAGCCTTTGATCGACGCACCCCCCTCCCCTGTATTTTTTAGTGGCGGCAGAAAATTAATATCTTTTTCATCCAATAATTATTTAGGCATGAGTCGCCGTCCTGAGGTAATAAAAACTGCAAAAAAAGCACTTTCTGAATATACCATGGGTACATGCGAATCTCGCAAACTAGGCGGTAATATTGCCCTTTTAGAAGCTTTGGAAGAAAAAATAGCCCGCTTCAAAGGGGAAGAGGCAGCAATGATTTTTGCCACTGGCTTATTGGCTAATGTGGCGACTATACCAGGTTTAATGGATGCTGAGTGGTATTGTAATAAATTTTACGGTAAAAAATGGTCACAAGAGAGTGGTACAATTTTTTCTGATGCACTTAATCATAGGAGCATTCAGATGGGAATACGTCTATCTCATGCTAACGTGGTTAAATATCGTCACGGAGATATGGCACACCTAGAGCAAGAACTTGCAAATTGCAAAAGCAGTAACAAATTAATTGTTTCTGATGGAGTGTTTAGCATGGATGGAGATTTAGCTCCACTTCCTAAGCTAACAAAGCTAGCTAGCCAGTACCAAGCAACAGTCATGATTGATGATGCTCATGGTACAGGTATATTTGGTAAAAATGGCCGTGGAGTTGCAGAACATTTTGGGGTAGAAAATCAGGTTTCAATCCATATGGGTACGTTAAGTAAAGCTGTTGGGGCTATGGGTGGGTTTGTAGCAACGGATCGTAAAATTATTGAATTTTTAAAATCTACTGCTTCAGGTTACCGCTTTACTTCCAGCTTGCCAGCAGAACAAGCTGCTGGCATTATCTGCGCTTTGGAAATTATGCAGAAAGAGCCACAATTACGACAAAAATTGTGGCGTAATGTGTCACAACTTCTTATGGGACTTCATGAATTAAATATCCCCATAAAAAAACAATGGTCTCCGATTATTCCCTTATTTTTAGGAAGTGCTAAAAAAGCTTATAAAGCTGAAAAAATATTGTTGGAACTTGGTCTATCTTGTATTGCCGTAGTTCCCCCACTTGTGGAAAATAATTGTTCACGCTTAAGAATCACTATTAACTCTACACATACTAAAGAACAAATTGAGCAATTGTTGGCAGGATTAAAAATTGTAGAGAAAAATATTGGTTTTAATATGACAGATAAAAGCAAACAGAGCTGGGAAGAGTTTAAAGTAACAACACCTAGCTATATTATCAAAACCTGATATATCAAACAATAAATTTAAGAATTTAACATGTTGTATTTACATAAATATTTTACAATCAAAAATATATTCTTGCCTGTCTGTTATAATGCTGATAATGTTCGCATCTTATTCTTGATTTAATTGTATTAAAGCTGCCAAGCACAACCAGTTATTAATTTGTCAGGACTAGTAGTGGAATTTAATAGTTTATGAAAAAACAACTGATAATATTGCGTCATGCAAAATCGGCTTGGGATACAGATGCCACAACCGACTTTGAACGTCCTCTAGCAAAACGAGGCAAGGGTGATGCCCCCCGCATGGGAAGATGGATGCTGGAGAACGGCTTGCTTCCAGACCATGTTGTCAGCTCCCCAGCTTTACGGGCCAAGCAGACAGCCCTTAAAGCTTGTAAAGCAATGGATATAAGTAAAAGTAAAATAAACTGGGACCCACGTGTTTATGGGGCAGGAACCGAAGATCTACTTGAGGTGCTTGCTGAAGTTCCTAATGATGTATTTAGGGTTATGTTAGTTGGTCACAACCCTGGCATGGAATTTCTTTTCAATTATTTGGCAAAAAAGGGCGGAAATGATCAACTAGAACATAGCCCTATAAAAACCGCCACAGCTGTAGTTTTAGACCTGCCTAAAGGTTGGAAAAATTTACAAGCTGATTGTGCAGATATAGTTAAAATTCAATACCCAAGAGAACTTGCATCAAAAGATAATTCTGAAAAATAAATGGAAGAAATCTTTAATTATTTGCAAGCCAGGCGTTCTGAGTCCATTGAAGATTTAGTTAACTATCTTAAAATACCCTCTATTTCCAGCGATCCCGAAAAAAAGCAAGATATGGTTAGCTGCGCTGAATATACAGCGCAGTTGCTGAAAGATGCAGGACTTCAAGATGTCAAAGTGCATTCCACCAAAGGCCACCCAATTGTGGTTGGCTCTTGGCGTAATGCTCCCAACAAACCAACTGTACTAATTTATGGTCACTATGATGTTCAGCCAGTAGACCCTTTACCACTTTGGACAAATCCACCTTTTTCGCCTCACATAGATAACAATAGAATTTATGCTCGTGGTTCTGCCGATGATAAAGGGCAGATTCTTATGCATATCCAAGCAATTAAAGCAATTTTGGCAACAAAAGGCGAATTGCCAGTAAATGTCTGTGTAGTTGTTGAGGGTGAAGAAGAGTTTGGCAGTGCCAACCTGCCTGAGTTTTTAACAAACCATGCCCAAGAACTAAAAGCCGATGTAGCATTGGTTTCTGACTCATCTATGTGGGCAGAGGGTATTCCTGCTATAACAACGTCTCTACGGGGTCTTCTTTTTTTAGAAATGACCCTAACTGGCCCTAACCGTGACCTTCACTCTGGCACATTTGGTGGTGCTATAGCTAATCCCTTGGAAATGTTATCGAGGGCTTTAGCAAGGGTTAAAGATGATGACGGCAAAATTTTAATCCCAGGTTTTTATGACTCTGTAAACCCTATTCCAACAGCTGTTAGAGAACAACACCAAACCCTACCATTTGATAAAAAAGCCTATTTTTCTAGTATTGGCATAAACGAAGGATGGGGTGAATCTGGCTATACCACATTAGAGCAACTTTGGCTGCGACCAACTTTTGAAATTAATGGTATTTGGGGTGGGTTTATTACACCTGGTGCAAAAACTGTTTTGCCATCTAAAGCCCATGCTAAGTTATCGCTGCGCTTGGTTGATGGACAAAACCCTGATAATATTGAAAAATTAGTCACAGACTTTTTTAAAGAAATTCTACCAAAAAGTGTAACCTTAACAATGAGCCGTGTTACTGGTGGAGGCAGAGGAGTATCTGTTCCCTATAATTTTCCTCCACTAATTGCAGCAAAAAAAGCCTTAGCAGAAACTTTCAACCACGAACCACTACTAGTTGGCGAAGGAGCATCAATTCCTGTTGTTGCAGACTTTAAAACGGTTCTAAACCTAAACACCTTGTTAATAGGCTTCGCCCTACCTGATGCCTGCCCTCACTCCCCCAACGAAAACATGCATATACCAACCTTCCACAACGGAACCCAGAGCTTAGTCCGTCTGCTTTATTATCTGTAAAGTTTAATTATACTCCAGCCTGGATGAGTTGATCATTAAACCCTAACTTTCAAAATTTTTATTTTTTACTTGCATACATACCGGTTGGTA
>JADGBW010000084.1:11069-16880 GCA_015231305.1 Magnetococcales bacterium
TTAAACCCTAACTTTCAAAATTTTTATTTTTTACTTGCATACATACCGGTTGGTATGTTTATATTTTGGTCAACATACCAACCGGTATGTATGCTATTTGTAAATAACTCATTAATTCACTAGCTTGCAGGTAAGCAAATGAACGCAAAACGTACACCAGATAAAACTCGCGATGCTCTTTTAGAGGCAGCTTTTGATGAGATATTTGTAAATGGTTTTCAAGCCGCTAGTATTTCTAACATTCTTGCTAAAACTCACCTTACTAAAGGTGCTCTGTACCATCATTTTAAAAACAAAAAAGCCTTGGGGTATGCTGTTGTTGATGAGTGGATTCCACAACATATTGATAACGCTTTTTTTCGTCCTGTTCGGGATGAGGGAGACTTCTTCAAGGGTTATGAACGTGCTTTTGGAGAGTGCCCAGTAGAAAAACGAGAGATGTTGGCAAAATATGGTAGCCCAGTTTTTAAACTTGCCCAGGAGATGTCACATCTTGATGATGGTTTTAAAGTTCGTTTAGAAAAAATCATGAAGTGGTGGCGAGATAGCATAGCTGAAACAATTCGTACAGCTCAGAGTAAAGGACAGATAAAAGCAGATATAAATGCTGATGATCAAGCCTTTGTTTTACAATCTTTTTTATTAGGTGGTGTTAGCCTTACCATGGTAGCCCAATCACCAGAAATGCTAAAAAATGCTACAAATTTATTTCTAGAATACTTAGAAACATTAAGAGCATAAGGTCGCTAGTTACAAATAAGCCCAAAACTCTAAAATACACAAACTGTTAGGAGCTATAAAAAAATGAGAGAAAACTATTTTAGTAACATCCTGCGTTGGCGATGGCTGGTGTTACTTCTGTTTATTGCCATGGTTGGTGGCATCGCTAGCGGAGCAAAGCTTTTAAGGTTTGAGACAAGCTATCAGATTTTTTTCTCTGATGATAACCCTCAACTGTTGGCCTTTGAACATCTACAAGATACCTATACAAAAAATGATAATGTACTTTTTGTATTGGCTCCTAAAAACGGCAAAATATTCACCAAGGATATGCTGAAGGTCATAAAAGACTTAACCAAAGCCTCATGGCAGATCCCCTACTCTATCAGGGTAGATTCACTGACAAATTTTCAGCATACCGAGGCTGAAGGTGATGATCTTTTGGTGGCAGACCTTGTAGAAAATATTGATAATTTAACTGATGCTGATCTGGACAGGATAAAATCAATTGTTCTAAATGAGCCGTTGTTATTAAATCGCATGATACCACCTACTGCGGATGTAACAGGAGTAAATGTAACTATCCAACTACCAGCTAAAGATCCTGTTGCTGAGGTTCCAGAAGTAGCTGCTTTTGTGGAAAAAATGGCTGCCGACCTCCGACTTGCTCATCCTGATGTGGATGTATATTTAACTGGCGTAACCATGATGAACAACGCTTTTCCAACAGCTGCTCAAAAAGATATGGCAACTTTGGTTCCTACTATGTTTTTGGTTGTTATCATCACCTTGGGTATAATGTTCCGCTCTTTTTCTGCTACTTTTGCTACTGTCATTATTATCATGATGACAGTAGCTACCACCATGGGGCTTACAGGCTGGCTGGGAATTCCTTTAACAGGTCCATCTTCATCGGCCCCAACCATTATATTGACCATGGCGGTTGCAGATTGTGTACATATAATAGTCTCTTTTCTATATATACTCCGACATAACGGAGGAACTGATAAAAGAGCAGCAATTTTGGAGAGCCTAAGAATTAATTTACACCCGGTCTTCTTGACAACAGTTACCACTGCTATCGGCTTTTTGAGCATGAACTTTGGTGAAGTACCACCATTTAGAGATTTAGGCAACATGGTTGCAATGGGTGTGGGCACAGCTTTTATTCTCTCTATTACTGTTCTACCTGCTCTACTTTTAATTCTTCCTATCAAGGTTAAAAAAGATACTTCACGCACAGGAATAATGATGGACAAATTTGGTGAGTTTGTTGTGCAAAAACGCAATACTCTCGCAATAACCATGGTAGGTGTAGTTTTAGTTTTAGCAGCATTTATCCCTAACAATGAACTAAACGATGAATTTGTAAAATATTTTAGTGAAAATATTCATTTCCGAGTTGCTTCAGATTTCTCTAATGATAGGCTCACTGGTATTTATAATATTGATTATTCATTGGATTCTGGTGAAGAAAACGGTGTTTCATCGCCGGAGTTTTTACAACATGTAGAGGACTTTGCCAACTGGTATCGTAAACAGCCTGAAGTTGTGCATGTCAACTCAATAACTGATATTTTCAAGCGGTTAAATAGAACTATGCATGGCGATGACCCATCATGGTATAAACTCCCCAAAGCTAGGGATCTTGCTGCCCAATATCTGCTGTTATATGAGATGTCTTTACCTTACGGTTTGGACCTTAATAATCAGATAAACTTAGATAAGTCAGCTACTAGGTTTGTAGTAACAATGAAAAATATTTCTACCAACCAGATATTAGATGTAGCTGATAGAGCAAGAAAATGGCAACAAGAAAACTTGCCAAAATCAATGCAAGTGGAAGGATCTAGCCCTACTGTAATGTTTGCCCACATTGGTTACCGTAACATACGTAGCATGCTCTATGGAATGTCAGCAGCATTGGTGTTGATATCTATGATAATGATGATATCCCTGCGATCAGTAAAAATAGGTTTAATTAGTCTTATCCCTAACCTAGTACCCATGATTATGGCCTTTGGGCTTTGGGGAATGTTAGTTGGTGAAGTAGGTTTGGCATTATCAATTGTGACAGGTATGACACTTGGTATTGTTGTTGATGATTCAGTCCACTTTTTAAGTAAATATCTACGTGCTCGTCGAGAACAAAATGCATCATCCCAAGATGCAGTACGCTATGCATTTTCTACAGTTGGTACAGCCTTATGGGTTACATCAGCGGTATTGGTCTGTGGCTTTTTCGTTCTGACTTTTTCTGACTTTAAACTTAATTCTGGCATGGGGTTGTTGACCGCTATCACCATAACCTTTGCTCTTATTGCTGACTTTTTACTTTTACCACCCTTGCTGATGCTACTGGAGAAAGACTCATGAAATTATTAAAGTACACAATCGTTCTAGCTCTCACATTTATTCTGCTACCTCTAACTGGTTTTGCCCAAACCCCTGAAGAAAAAGGTTTAGCAATAGCGAAAGAGATTGATAAACGTGATGAAGGGTTTGGTGACTCTACAGCTAAATTAACTATGACACTTAGAAATAAAGCTGGTAGAGAAAGTTTTCGCTATATCCGTTTTAAAACTCTTGAGGTTAAGGGAGATGGTGATAAGAGTCTCTCAATATTTGATAAACCAAGAGATATTAAAGGTACAGCAATGCTGACATTCTCACATTCTATTAAACCAGATGATCAATGGATGTTTTTACCAGCTTTAAAAAGGGTAAAACGCATATCATCTCGCAATAAATCTGGTCCTTTTATGGGCAGTGAGTTTGCTTTTGAAGATTTAGGCTCACAAGAGGTAGCTAAATATACCTATAAATGGGTGCTTGATGAAAAATACAATAATTTAGACTGCTTTGTTTTGGAACGTCGTCCAGCTTATGAGCATTCCGGTTATACCAGGCAAATTGTTTGGGTTGATCAAGTTGAATATCGTATTCAAAAAGTTGAGTATTATGATCGTAAAAACAGTCTCTTAAAAACTCAAACTTTTGGTGGTTACACAAAATATTTAGATAAATATTGGAGACCTGGGAATATGGAAATGGTCAACCACCAAACCTCTAAAAGCACAAAATTAGAGTGGAAAGATTATAAATTTCGAGTTGGTTTAAAAGAGTCTAACTTCAACCGTAACTCATTAAAAAGAGCAAGATGAACATTAAACAAATTTTTCTTTTAGCAGCCTGCATCATACCAGCTTACACACCTAGCAGCCTATTAGCTGGACCTGGTGAATTTACAGGATATGTTGCAGGTGAGGTACGTATTTTTCCAGAATCTGCAACCTCCTCAAAGCAAGGAGAAGCTCAGCTATCTTTTAGTATACAGCCGGAATATTTTAAGGACTGGGATGATGGCAACCAGAGTCTAACAATTGTTCCATTTGTACGCTTGGATAGTATGGATCCTGAAAGAACCCACTGGGATATCCGCGAACTAACCTGGATTAAAGTTGGAGAAAACTGGGAAGTTAGAGCAGGATTACGAAAACTTTTTTGGGGAGTTGCTGAGTCTCAGCACTTGGTAGATGTAATCAACCAAACAGATTTAGTCGATAGCATGGATGGAGAGGAGAAACTGGGACAACCCATGGTTAATATATCTTTCATGGGAGAACAAGGTACTCTTGATATGTTTTTGTTACCATATTTTAGAGAGAGAACATTTCCTGGTGAAAAAGGTAGGTTACGTACAGGATATTATATAGATACCGACCAAACCCAGTATGAGTCAGGAGCCGAAAAAGAGCATATTGATTGGGCAGTGCGTTGGTTTCAATCTTTAGGAGATTGGGATTTAGGTCTTTCCCACTTTTCGGGCACAAGCCGTAGCCCTACATTTAGTAAAGGGATTGATAGTGACGGTAATTCAGTATTAATTCCCTATTACGCACTTATTGAACAGACAGGGATGGATTTACAAGCTACAAAAGGTGCATGGTTATGGAAGCTTGAGGTTATTAGTCAACGTAGCCAAGGAGACCGTCACCAAGCATTAACAGGAGGATTTGAATATACTTTTGTTGGTGTTATGGATTCGGCTGCTGATTTGGGTTTAATTACTGAATATCTTTATGATGATCGTGGAGAGTCAGCGCCAACACCTTTAGAGAGTGATTTAATGGTAGGTGTGCGTTTAGCATTAAACGATGAGGCAAGTACTGATTTTCTCATAGGTACAATTGTAGATGTAAACCAACAAAATTTTGCAGTTAGTTTGGAAAGCTCCCGAAGAGTTGGAGAAGATTGGAAGCTTTCTTTAGAAGGCCGTGTTTTTGTAAATTTACCAGAAGAAGACCCTATATATTCAATGCGTCGTGACAGCTATATGCAAATTGAGTTAGCAAGGTATTTTTAATCTACAATCATAAAACATGAAGTACAATAAGAAGATTTTAAAGGTTTAACCATAAGTAGTTGCAGAACCAAATCGATTGGAAGAATAGGTTGCTTGTTAATATATCCAATTGGTTTTGTTCTGCAACATAAAGTCAAGAGACAAAGCAGTTAAGCGGAACAATGCTTACCTTCTAAGGTACTGTAATGAAAATAATTTTTCACATTAGCATAACATTAATTTTATTGGTCTTATCAGGTTGTAGCACTAAACATCTTGATAATGCGTGGTCGCAAGGCAAAAAAGCATCTTATAACGCAATAACAGACCCTGTGACATGGGGCTCAGCTATAGCTGCAACTACCTTATATATTACAAAAGCTGATGATGAAATCACAGATTATTTCATGGATCACGACTATTTTTATACAGAAAGTGGCGAGACATTTACTCATATAAATGAAGCAATAACACTAACCACAGCCTTGGCTGTACCAGATGATAAACTAGAAACTAAAGCCAAAAGGTTCATGGTAGAAAATGCTGCTTATGCTATCTCAAGGCAGAGTACAGATATGTTAAATAGTAACATTCATAAAGAGTCTCCTAACGGTAGAACAAATGCTGCCATTGGGTCTCACCACGCCATTAGCCCTTTTGCTGGAGCCGCTATGACAAGACGAAATGTAGCGCAAATGGATATTCCTAACTGGGCAAAAAATGGCATTGTTGGCACAAACTATGTA
>JADGBW010000213.1 GCA_015231305.1 Magnetococcales bacterium
CCTTAATCTGGATTAAATAAGGCTATTTTTTTTAATGACAGTGTGAAAGTTATTCACAGTTTAAGATTTATACATGGTTTTAGGCTATAATAATTTGCCATCATAATTGTAATCATTTTGTTAATGTGAAGTGCTTCAGTAACTTATTGATATATAAATAAAATATAGGAATGTCTTTGACTTTGCACAGCTTTTTTTAGATACCCGTAACTGCCGAAAAGCCAAGGGTTTTCCCCCTTTATCCAAATTTTATCCACAGATTTATCCACAGGTCAAACAGGAGATGAACATGGCTGTAGAACGTACTTTTTCCATAGTTAAACCAGATGCAGTTGCAAAGAACGTAATTGGGCAAATTTATGCTCGTTTTGAGGCCGCAGGATTGAAAATTGTAGCTTCACGTATGGTCCATTTAAGCAAAGCACAAGCTGGTGAGTTTTATGCAGTACACAAGGAGCGTCCTTTTTTCAATGACCTAACTGACTATATGAGTTCTGGCCCAATTATGGTGCAGATTTTAGAAGGTGAAGGGGCTATTTTGAAAAACCGTGAGGTTATGGGGGCAACAAACCCAAAAGAAGCTAAACCTGGAACCATTCGTGCGGATTTTGCAGAGAGTATCGAAGCCAATGCAGTCCATGGTTCAGACGCTCCAGAGACCGCAGCAGTTGAGATGGCCTTTTTCTTTAATGGCACTCAAATTTGTGGCAGATAATAGTTAAATTATCATAGTTAAAAAAAACAGACACACTAAAGTCAGTATGGCTATATTAACGCAAAGGTAGTGATCTATAACGTTAAACATTTCTGCCATATATTTATGATTATGTGGTAATGATGTCTGATAGTTATTGTGTAAAATTTTTTAACCTTAGCCGTTATTAGCAAGACTGTTCTGGTAATTAAAAGAGCATAAGGAGTATATTCTTCTTATGCTCTTTGCATTTTATTTATCCAAAAAAAAGTTACTAAGCATGAATGAAAAAAACATCCGTCTTACCAGTTTAGGCCGCGAAGAGCTTAACAAGCTAATTGTTGATGAATGGGGTGAAAAACCATTTCGTGCAAAGCAGTTATGGTCTTGGTTGTATGTAAAAATGGTAAGTGATGTAAGTGACATGACAGATCTCTCAAAGGTCTTCAGAGCTAAACTAGAGGAGGTCTGCCAACCTCTATCTCCAACAGTGGAGTCGCAACAGGTTTCAAAAGATGGCACTATAAAATGGTTATTATCTTTTACAGATGGTCAGCAGGTTGAAACTGTTTATATACCAGAGGAAGACCGTGGCACTTTGTGTGTTTCATCACAAGTTGGTTGTAGTTTAGCCTGTCCTTTTTGTTTTACAGGAACACAAAAGCTTGTTAGAAATTTAACCACTTCTGAAATAGTAGAGCAGGTTACATTTGCTAGGTCGCAAGTGGAGGCAAAAGGCAGTAGGTTAACTAATATCGTTCTTATGGGTATGGGTGAACCTCTTTATAATTATGATTCAGTTATAAAAGCTGTAAAGATAATTCTTGATAGTTCTGGCTTAGCAATTGGCACGAGAAAAATTACTCTTTCAACCTCTGGTATAGTACCAAAAATGGTGCAGGCAGGTTATGATCTCGGTGTTAATTTGGCTATATCGTTACATAGCGTAAAAGATGATGTAAGAGATAAACTTGTACCTATTAATAAAAAATATAATCTATCAGCTTTACGTAAGGGAGCCAGGGATTATCCTCTAAAAGGTAACAGGAGCATAACTTGGGAATATGTAATGTTAGATGGTATTAATGACTCCCCAGATGATGCCAGACAGTTGGTTAAATATTTAAAGGGTATACCATCAAAAGTTAATTTAATTCCTTTTAATCCTTGGCCTGGAACACCCTACACACCATCTTCAGCGCAAAAAATTGAAGAGTTTCAAAACATAGTTGGTAACAGTGGTTTGGTTACAGTTATAAGAGAACGCAGGGGTGAGGATATCCAAGCTGCTTGTGGTCAGCTAAAAGGTGAAAGAGAGACTTTTTAAGCAACATTATGAACCAAAAAACATCATCTCCCGCATCTAACACCCCCAACTCACAACTAACTGTAGATGCTGCATATGCTAAAGCAGTTGAACATTTCGGTGCTCAGCAATTTAAAGAGGCCGACCAGCTTTGTACCGCTATAATTCAAGCTGCTCCAAATCATATAGATGCCTTAAATCTACTTGGTGTAATTGCCCAGCAAATTAACCGTAATGACTTAGCGGTTGAGCAGTTTGAAAAAGCTATCAACATAGACAGTAGTTTTGCTCTGCTACATTACAATTTAGGGCTTTCACTTTTGCAATTAGGTAAAAATAATGAAGGTATAACAAGCCTGCAAAATGCAATAGCTATACAGCCAAGCTATTATGAAGCATGCAATAGTTTAGGTTTTGCTATGCAAAATCAAGGTAGTTTAGACGAAGCCGTAGTATATTTAGAAAAAGCCATAGCTATAAAACCAGATTTTTATGAGGCATATAATAATCTTGGTAACACCTTTTTAGCCCAAGGAGAACTTGAAAAGGCTGAGGGTAGCTATCATAAATCCCTGTCTATTAACTCAAATTATCATGAAGCCCTTAATAACCTTGGTAACGCTTTGTTAGCACAAGGAAAATTAGATGAGGCTATTGAAAGCTACAAACAGGCAATATCTATTAACTCTAACTATGTTGAGGCTTTAAGCAATTTAGGAAACGCGCTACAAGAGCTTGGTAAGCTTGATGAAGCTATCAAAAGCTATACAAAAGCGGTAGATATTAATCCTGATTTTGCCGAAGCATATTTTAACCTTGGCAATATTAAAAGTTTACAAAATAAGCTTGACGAAGCGATAATTTTTTATCGTAAAGCCATAGCAATAAAACCTGGTTTTGTAGAGGTTTATGGCAATCTTGGTAATTTATTAAATGACCAAGGTAAGTTTGATGAAGCAATTGAAGTTTATCAACAAGCTATGGCTATTGATCCCGAATTTTTAAATGTTTATGCTAGTATAACTGGTATAAAAAGCTATACCTCTGCTTTAGAAATACAAAAATTGCAAACTCTACTAGCCAACAGTACAACTAATAAAGATAAATCTCTGCTTAATTTTACAATTGGCAAAGCTATGTTAGGGGCTGAAAATGGTTCAGATGCTATAAAATATTATTTAGAAGGAAATAGAATACACAGAGCTACTTTTAATTATGATATTGCAGATACTAAAAAAACATTTAATAGCTTTATTAAACATTTTGACAAAAAATTTTTTAAAACAAGGAGAGGTTTTGGGGCAGAAGATGGCACGCCAATTTTTATTTTGGGTATGCCTCGTTCTGGTTCAACATTAATAGAGCAGATATTAGCAAGCCATCCAGATGTTTATGGAGCAGGAGAGTTATCTTTTTTTGAAGATGGTTTATTGCAAAGTTTAGCGGTAAAGTCAGTTGGAAATATACCTAAAAAGGCTTTAGCTTTATCTCTAAACGACACAAAAAAACTTGGTAGTAAATATATTGAAAATATACGCAAAATAGAAGGTAACTCTAAATATATAATAGATAAAATGCCAAGTAATTTTTTGTATATAGGGATGATTCGCCTGTTGCTTCCCAATGCTAAAATTATTCACTCTGTACGCTCGCCCCAAGATACTTGTTTTTCAATATTTAGGGAAAATTTTATTCATTTCCACCCCTTCGCATATAACCTAACCGAACTTGGGCAGTATTACAGGTTATACTCAAAAATAATGGCTCACTGGCACAATCTATTTCCTGGTGCAATATACGATATTCATTACGAAAAATTAACTAGCAACCAAGAAGAGGAGACAAAAAAGTTGTTAAAATATTGCGATTTAGGATGGAATGACAATTGTTTGCAGTTTTACAAAACAGCAAGAAATGTAAGAACATCAAGCAATTTTCAAGTAAGACAACCCATGTATACAAGCTCTGTAAATGGCTGGAAAAGATTTGAGAAACAACTTCAACCCTTAGTTGATGCCCTTGGAGATTTAGCCTCTACCCCATGATTGGATCTTTATGGCTTATGGTCTCGCCAGGTTACACAGGTACATCGGTTGGTTTATGCTGTAGATAATGATATATTTGCTGTTATATCTTCTAGATATCATTATTAAAAATTTAATAAAATAGCTTCACTTTTCTCATCTAGACCTGAAATAAGAACTTTCTCAAATGCTCGTACTACATCTATTTTGTTATCTGCCTTATTGGCATTTTCCATAAGCTTTTTACGCCGGGCTTTGTAGTTTTGTTTATCACCAGACTCTTTAGCTAAATTTACAGCTATGTTTATATATTCTTCATGGTTTTGGGCAATGGAATCGGTTAACTCTATTTTACGTAACAAACCAGCCGCTAACCTTTGTCGCATTAACATTCCTTCTAACGTAACAATAGGCAAACCCATGTGTATGGCTTTCCTAGCAGTTGTGTAGCCAGAAAAAGATGGGCAGTCTAGGTATATATCGTATTTATCTAATAATGCTAAAAATTTATTGCTAGGCAACCAAGGTACAATCTTCAAATAATTATCCGGGTTTAGCTCTTTTTCTTTAAAAGCTTTGCCTATACGTTTAATAATTTTATTTGTTGCCCATGGTAGTTTTTCATAAACAGTTATTAAAAATGTGCACTCTCCAACCAGGATTGCAATTTGGGCTAACAGAGCATCATCACCTGGGTAAAATTTAAACGATTTTTGGCAGATAATAAAAATCG
>JADGBW010000214.1:0-2613 GCA_015231305.1 Magnetococcales bacterium
CTTATTGGTGATAAGACTTTCTTCAGATATGCTAGGTGAATCAATAGGTTGCGCTAGGTGCGTGCTTTCAACTGCTGTTTCTAGGTTAAAGGCTCTTACTCCAAACCTCCGCAAGAGGGTATTATATCTCAAAATCGCGCAATAGTTATTTTTTTGTTGGTACTTTTTTTATTGTTATTGGCTTCTTCTTGTAATCACTAGGAACTACAAACAGTTTAATTTTTTGTGCTTTTTCTTGTAAGTTTTGTAGTTCTATGGTCATGCCATCTAAAAACTTTTCCCTAACTGCCACCTTAAGCTCTCTATCAATCCAAAGTTGCACAATGGGTGTAAGACGTTTTGGAGTTCTGCGAGAGATAAGCCAATGTTCAACATTACGTTTATTAAAAACAACATTACCCAATAGCTGACACACAACACCCTTATCTATTTTACAAGGGCTATTTGGCTCCATAGGTAAAGGTGGTCGGTTAACTACTAAGTTTAGCCGTTCTTCGTATAGTTTTTGTTCAGGAAACAGCGTCCAGACAATTTTTTTTTTGGGGCGGAAAATAAAAACTACAGATTTAGAATTTTTTTTACCCTCTGTTCTAATTCCGTATCGGCTGACATACATTCGACCACGAGAAATTGTTTTAGTCTTTCCTGGTATAGTTCTTATAACATCAGCTGAAAACTCAACTATAGGTTTTCGCTCCTCAGCAAAAAGTGCGCTGGGAGAAAAAATAGCTATAATGAATAGAAAAGTCAGAAATTGTCCCATGTAACTTTATTTGAAGCTCCTAATCTATTACGAGGGTCAGAGAGGTATTATCTACAACGATGGGATATTTTAACAAAGCCCCTAAGTAGGTAAAGGCTAGTCTAATACCGCGGAATTAAATAATTGTTTCTATAAAGGCTTCGATCCCCACCCCAAGGGTTAGACCGCTGCCAGCTACCATAACCCAAATCTGAATCGTTATATAAAGACCCATAAGGGTATCTTGGATAGTCACCATACCTTTGCGGAAACTCTCTATAAGGCTGCTGCATACTACGACCATATTCTCGGTCTATATATCTGTTTTCTGGAACATACCGCTCCCCTCTTCTCCCTGAGTCATAGCCATCTCTATATCTGGTATCACTATCGGGCCACTGCTGTCTGCGTTGTAAATATCTGTCTCTTTCAACTCTTTTTTTTCTCTTAGCATCTCTGTAAGATTTTTCCTCATCCTGAAAACTCTTGGGAATAGAACCCCATGGTCGTTTAGCTTTTTGATTTACTCCCGATTGAGGGTACAAGTCGTCTATTGTTGGTGGAGAATCAGCAGGGCTATCTTCACCATAGTTAAACTGTTCCTCTCTGCTAGAAGCTTTAGGGCCATTCCTCTCACCACTCCATGGGTTTATATTTTTCTTAGGTTCTGCATACTCATTTTTTCTATCGGTTTTATAGTGATCATATGACCAACTAGCATCGTCATCAGCTATTGCAATAGACGAAGTTAAAAAACCTAATAAAAAACTTAAAATAATTCCACATGATGTAGATATATTAATCATAAATAGTTACCTAAGGAGACAAAAAGCCACAGCGAGGTTTAAAGCAAGATACAGCAGTCAACCTACCGCCACTGATTACCGTATGTTCCTTGTGGTGGTGGCTCAAGAGTGTTGTAGTAATTTTTATTTGAACGTTTCTGTTTAGGCAGTTCATGATCATCATAGGTATAGTCAAACTGATCATATTTTTTTGACTTGGGTTTATTAAGGGGATCTCCACCCCAAACATAAGAACCCGCACCCGATTGATCAGAGCCACCATCTTGCCAACGGTCGAATTCATAATCACGTGACCCCTTTAAGAACTGGTCATTAGGTTCTGGATAGTCTTTATAAATGTTCAGACTATCGGGGCCGTTGTCAGGTTCCGAATAATCAAAGCGTGGGTCATTTTCTTTTGCCATACGTGGTTTATTTGTGCCAATACTACCCCAACCAACACTGGGGGGAGGAGTAGAAGACCACTCTTGAACACCTCCATCGATACCATCGACACCACCGTCAACACTATCACTATCTTCAAAGTCTGGGGGTGGGGCCCAAAACCTATTTCCAGTGGTTGGCCTTTTACTTTCAGCCACTTTTGGAGAAACCCCAATAGTGGCAGGCTGGTTATAAACCCCTCCACCACTATAACTAGAGCCAGGTTGCATAGCCGCAGGATTACGGTTTGAGAGAGGGATAAATACCGTCTCTCCCGTTATGCCGGGCTTTATTATAGCCCCAGCTTTATCCTTTATAGCTTCTGCCCAACCATTAGCATTTGAGAAACTCAAAACAAAAACCAACGGTCCAAAAATTTTCTTGAACTGTGGCATTATAAGTTTAACCCTCTTCACTACTTTTGGTCGGTTTCATTCTAATACCACGTCGCTGGCTAGTAGCTTTTTCAGTAGTTTTAGTTTTTGCTGCTGGTTTAGCTGTCGGTTTTTTAGCAGCAGTAGCCTTGGCAGTAGTACTTTTGGCTGTTTTTGCTGCGGGTTTAGCCGTGGTTTTAGTAGCTGCTTTCGCTGCTGGCTTTTTACTCTCAGCTGCTTTCGCCGTGGTTTTAGTAGCTGCTTTCGC
>JADGBW010000214.1:2713-4667 GCA_015231305.1 Magnetococcales bacterium
CTGCTGGCTTTTTACTCTCAGCTGCTTTCGCCGTGGTTTTAGTAGCTGCTTTCGCTGTGGTTTTAGTAGCTGCTTTCGCCGTGGTTTTAGTAGCTGCTTTCGTCGTGGTTTTAGTAGCTGCTTTCGCTGCTGGCGTTTTACTTGCCGCTGTAGGTGGTTCAGCCGTTGAAGGTTTAGAGCTAACCTCTTCCCTTTTTATATTAGGGTCAACAACCGGATCACTTTTGTTGGCAACACCTCCAACAGCTTCAGCTGTCTGTGCTGTTGCCGATGCCGATGCCATTGCAATGCTTGCTGTGGTAAAAGCAGGGCCACTCTCTGGTAATGGGTCTTCATCTTTTAAGCTATCTGGATGTTTAAAAGCACTGGCGAAGGTTACACATCCTAGTGGAATAACCAACAATGTTAATACTGTGGAAACCAACACACCAAACAGCAAAGATACCGCCATACCACGGAATATAAAGTCACTCATTATAACACTGGAGCCAGCAACCAAGGCTAGCGCAGTGATAACAATAGGCCGTGTTCTGGCCTTGCATGATAATATAACTGCATCACGAACACCTACCCCGTTGTATATCTCTTGCTGGGCAAAATCAACAAGCAGAATAGAGTTTCGTACAATAATACCAGCTAAAGCTATAAAACCAATCATTGAGGTAGCAGTAAATTTGGCATCCATAATATAGTGACCAGGAACAATTCCTAATAACGTCAAAGGAATTGGGGCCATAATAATTGCCGGTAGAGTAAAGTTACCAAACTCCCAAACCACCAACATATATATTAAAATAAGAGCAACACCAAAAGCCATGCCCATATCGCGGAAAGTCTCAAAGGTAACTGTCCACTCGCCAGTCCATTCAAATCCACTTTTTGCATAAGTTTCTGGAGCACCGAGATACTCACCAGATATTACCTGACCATCTGGAGTAGTATAGTTCTTTAACTTTTCATCAACTTCCATCATACTATAGATAGGGGCATCTAAAAGACCAGTCACCTCACCTGTAATATACTCTACAGGACGCAGATCTTTATGATAGATAATTGGGTCTTGCAAGCCTTTTACAAAATGGCCCAACTCACCCAAAGGTACTATACCACCTGAAGGAGATGAAATTGGTAGATCAGCCAAGCTTGTGATTTTTGATCTAATAGCCATAGGAACCTGGAGAACAATATAAGTAGGCTCTAATACATTGCCTCGTTTTACATCTCCCATCCTCGCGCCACCCATAGCCATACCTAGGTTGCGGTTAATAGCATCAACTGATATTCCACGCCTTACAGCTTTTTCTGAATCTACCTGAAAACGCCAAAGCTCAAAATCATGCTGCATATAGTTATCTACATCAACAATACCTTCAGACTCTTCAAACAGCTTGGTAATATGATTTGCTACTTCATGGCGAATCTCAGAAGTTGGCCCAGTTACCTCAGCAACAACAGATTGTAATACTGGAGGTCCAGGAGGCATCTCAACTACCTGTATTTTAGCCCCAGCTTCATTTGCAAGAGGGGTCAAAATTAGCCTGACAGCTTCAGCTATATCATGGCTGGTTCTCTCACGTTTGCTTTTGTGAAGAAGCTGTACTTGAATATCAGCTTCCCAAGAGTTTCTCCGTAAATAATAGTGGCGAACCATGCCGTTAAAGTTAAATGGCGATGCTGTACCTACATAGGTTTGCAATGCTGTAACTTCTGGTACTTCGGCCCTTATTTTTTCGGTTAATTTATTGGCAAGGTTAGCAGTCTTAGGTAGCGCGGTTCCCTCGGTCATGTTTAAAACAACATTAAACTCTGGTTTATTATCCAGAGGCATAATTTTAACAGTCACATCAGTTGTATAAAACAACAAGCAAGAACCAGCAAAGCCTAGTACCAAAGCTAAAAGAAAACCATAACCTTTTATTTTGCTATCAAGTAGTGCAGGTATAACTGCACGGTA
>JADGBW010000085.1 GCA_015231305.1 Magnetococcales bacterium
CGTACAACCTCACTAGCAGAGCTATATCGCCCCTCTTTTACACGGGCTTTAACAAAATTTTCTAAAGCAGGTGGTAAACTAATATTCATTGAGTTTTCCTCGAAACTGAATGATTGATGACGGTAATATAGCATATAATGCTAATTTATGTCATATATTGTTAATTTTGGCGCAAAACTTACAGATATACTCATAACAAACTTGTAGTAGCTATTGTTTTTAAACTTCATCAAATAGTATTTGTAGTAATTCGCCTATTGGGAGAGTATATACAAAGAACCAAGAGATAAACTCACCATAGTCAATTAATAATTTATAAAAATATTTTAAAGAAGATGCCCTTTAAAAATATATTGGAAAACATACAAACAAGCCATAAACCGACATTAAATATTATAATATAAGAAATATATAGCATATAATGGCAGTTTATGACATCAATCTAACACCTTAGCAGCATATTTTACAGCTTGATATGCAGTCGATAAACTCACCCCTGCCCCACACCTCTGCCTCACCCAATCTTGGTGAGCTATTATCGTACCTGCTGCAAAAAGACGACGGTTAATAGGTTCACCTTTGGTGTTTAACGGGCGAAAATTATTATCAATTTCTACCCCAACTTGGTTAATATTATGTCCTTTTGGGTCAAAATATTTTTCTTGATACCAGTCATCCCTTCCAGTTGGTTGAGTAACAGGAATATTTAATAAAGTCTCAACAATATTTTGCTGTTCGGCCTTTAATCCCCCCGACAAAAACCTTCCACTAGCTAATATAGTTGCCTTACAGCTTATTTCAATATCACCAAATGGGTCTTTAAAAAACAGCTTTGCGCCATCGTCGTTAAGCTCTATATGTTCTACTTTGTGTTGTGGAATTAGCGTTACATTTTTATCAACAAATTTCTGCTCGAACAACTCACGAAGTCTCATACCTGGCACAGAAGGGGGAATAGAGGGGATTTCAAACACCTTGACACCTAATAATTCCTCCATATTGTTATGTATTAGGTCTGGTTTATTTATGCCTAAAATTGATGGTAAACCTAGATATTTAGCGTTACCAATAAATGGTTTTATTGTTTCAGCTAATTTTTGCCTTGTACTAGGTACTTCTAAAGCACGAGCCATCACCTCTGGAAAAACCTGCTGGCCTTCAATCATATCTGGAAATGCTATTCGCTGAGCAGTTAACAATGGCCATGACTTTTTTAAGTTGGCGACAAACTCTACCGCGCTAAACCCTTGCAAACCTACAAAATCAATTAATAGTGTAGGAGATTTTGCCTCTTTAGCTTTAACCCCAGCAAGCATTGTTAAAGGTACGGATATTGTAGGTTTACAAACACCTGATGGTAAAAGTGCCATTAAGTTGGTGTTGCCAGGCTCACTATAGCCTATACCCATATTGTTCAATTCTTTATTAAATAAATTCAGTGCTTTATGTATATCTTCTTTAGCAATTCTTACTAATGGATGTTTTGGGTAGTGTTTTTTTAGTGAAGACAATCCCTGCCAAGGATCAAGTATCTGCTCTCCCAACAAACCGCCTAAAAGATCAAAATAACCTGTAGTATAAGTAATTGCTCCAGTATGACCAACCTGAGCACTCTTTATACCCCTATATTTGGCAAATATACCTGCGGCTAACCCCCCAAGACCAGTACCAACAATAGCTAACTGGGTCTGAATTGACCTAGTTTCCCTAATCATAAATCTTCCTTACTGCCATTTTGCTCTGGTTTGCGTTTTGCCCTAGCATTGGTTTGATTATCTAAACCCATTAAAGCGCAATGCAGAGCTTCTGCTAGTTCCATTTGCGCAACTTGAGGGCCCCATAAAACCGGGCGAACTCCCTTAAAACGCTCTTTAACAAAGTCTCGTAGGTGGGAAAGACCACTATCAGAATTATAAACGCCCTTATCGTATAGATGGGAAGTTACCCGTATAGAACAAAATGCACCCTGACAGCTACCCTTGCCTACCCTACTACGCAAACTTATAGCTTTAAGACTCATTTCAACTTCAGAACCTGGGGCCTCTTTTAAAATATTATCTATGCTGGATTCTGGCACCATTTCACATTCACACAAAATACGATCTGTTGGGTCTTGCCTTTTGTACCAATCACGTGCAGAAAACCCTGGCTCTGTCCAACGTACACCAATACCTGATGGTAACTGTTGAGTAGCAGTTTTACACTTTGCATCACTTCCTAATCGTTTCGCTATAAGGTCTCCCACCTGTTCTGCCATTAAGCGAAAAGTGGTTAATTTACCACCAGTAACAGTAGCAAAATTACGCAAATTTTGTTTTTCATGATCAAACAAAGCAAACCCCCTACTTGCTTTACGACCATCTCCTACATCATTAGATGTCATAAGAAGTGGACGCACACCAGCAAAAGCGCGGATAAACCTAGCATCAGCCAAAGCCGGAACCATGGATATACCTTGAGCCAAAATTCTATCCACCTCATCTACATTAGGGTGAATATTGTTTGGGTCAGCTATTGTTGCTGAAGTTGTCCCTAAAAGAGAAACTGTACCACCAGGAACAAGAATATCCCCATCTCCCGGTAGACGCAGGCGGTTTATCACCCCTCGGCTCATACGAGAGTTTGAAATAATTAGTGTACCCTTGGAGTAGAGCAATTTTACATCGTTGCAACCTGCAAGTTTAGCAATTTTCATTGCCCAAGCACCACCTGCATTTACTACCTGATCAGACTCAATCCGTAGTAACTCCCCTACACGGCTATCTTTTACTAAAGTAGCAACAATTTCACCATCTACAATATCAAATCCATATACTTCTGAATGTGGTAGATATGTACTTTTTGTTAGCTGCTGAGCATGGCTTACGTTCTCTAAAGTTAAACGAAAGGGATCTATGGTTGCATCTGGCACTGAAAAAGCAGCAATAATATTTTTTGAAAGAGATGGCTCTCGCTTGCGAGCCTCTTTAGATGATAGTGATTCACAAGCTATACCAGCAGCTTGACAATGGTTGGGAAAATTATTGGCAAACTCCTCATCATCACCCTCAACTGCCACAAACATGCCCCCACAATCATCTATACAGTTTGCTGCAACACGTTTGAGAATATCTCCCTCTATGCGACACTCTATTGCTGTTTCCAAATCTTGTGCAACATAACGGCCTCCACTATGTAACAGGCCATGGTTGCTACCTGAAGCACCAGCATTTAAATCTTTGCGGTCAATTAAAATAGAGCTTATATTTCGCAGGGCAAGATCTCGCATCACTCCGGTTCCGGTAACACCACCACCTATAATCAATACTTGGGTTTTAAGGGTACGGGTTCCAGCTGGGTTATGTTTTTGCATTTATATCTCCCGGTACTAAACCCAAATTTTCAAGCTCTGGCCCAAGATAACGACGTTCCTGCTGTCCTAAGATACCCAAAGATAGGCAGATCAAGGTCCAAAAATGTACAACATGATAGTTACCGCTGTAATATTCGCCTATATCTTCTATCTGCGAATGACAATTATGGCATGGGGTGAGAACATAACTTGCTTGAGTTGCTGCTATTTGATCAAATTTTCGCTTACCATAAGCCCTGCGCTGCTCTCGCATTCCTGCTTGTAAAAAGCCTCCCCCACCACCACAGCAATAGTTGGCACTTTTACATGGCTGCATATCTATGAAATTATCAGCACCAACCAATTTCTTTGCTACAAAACGCAGATCTTCAGCTGCGGGGTCTCCAGATGATTTTCGTACCAACTGACAGGGGTCTTGCAATGTAAATTTAAGACCCATGGTGTTCCAATCTGAATTTACAGGTAGTTTGCCCTCCCTTATCCATTGGGCATAATAGCTTATTAAATTACCAGGTTGAAAATTTGCCTTAAGATCAAATCGCTCAATTCCCTTCCACAATGCATAAAGAGAGTGACCACACTCGGTATTAATCCAAACACTGGCTCCTAGCTCATTCATTGCGTCCACACGCTGGGTTACCATTTTTTCCCAGGCAGCATCACTACCGGTAAACATGCAAAAATTTTCAGCAGCCCAACCTTTTGATGTATAACTCCAGTTAGCACCAACATAGTTTAATATTTTCCACAATGGCCCCATCTCCTCCGCTTCCACACCAGGTTCACGGGAGTTTTGGTTAACCACAAAATATGCTCCCTTTTTATCAAAAGGAACTTGCAATGTATTAAAACGGTGATCTTCGGCCTTTATCTCCTCTAATACATCCTGGGTAATTTCAATAAAGTCTTCTGAAGTTAAACCCATGGCACTAGTACTGGAATTTAAACTCTGAGCCTCACAAGAGCGCATAATGCCTTGGGGTTTTTTTTCATCAGGCCATGCCCCACGAGCAGCGCCCACTAACAGTGATACATCAATATTCATGGGGCAGATATAAAGACAACGTTTACACTGGGTACAGGTCCAAACCCAAGGAGTGGTGGCAAGTTCTTGGTTCATACCAAGCATAGCCATGCGGATAAAATGTTGCGGACCCATACCAAAAAAACCTGCAGCCGGACAGCCAGATGAGCAGAGTCCACATGCTATACAAGAGTCATAACCTGACCCTTTGGGCAGCAGTTCATGGGCTAACTTATTAAAATCAAGAATTTTTTGTGTCACAATTTATTAGCCTAGATTCAGCAGTTAGCACTAAGTACATAGCATAAGCACTTGGTTTATCGTTTGGGTTTACTTAGATTAGGCAGTTGTTTAAATATAACTGTCACAATTTATTGATTAACCTAGAAAATAATAAAATAGACTCATCACCTAAAAGATGACTTCATTTATTCTTTAATTCGCCAGACAAACCAATATATTGCACCATTAATGCACGATCAACTGCTAAATCTAGGTTTAATTTCACCACATTGATAACAAGATTTTCCCATAATATACCTGACAAATCAATATCTTGCGTTAGGTATATTGGGTCAACTACCGAATTTTTAAATATATTAACCAGAAGATGCAGGAATAAACTTAAGAGCTACTCCGTTGTTACACCACCGATCGTTTGTTGGCTTGGGACCATCTTTAAAAACATGGCCTTGATGCCCACCACAACGGGCACAGTGATATTCAGTGCGAGGAAATAGAATTCTAAAATCTTTTTTCTTGCCAATATTTTTCTCAATAGCGCGGTAAAAACTAGGCCAACCAGTGCCACTATCATACTTCATTTCTGAGGTAAAAAGCCTATTATCACAACCAGCACAAACATAATCACCTTTACGTTTTTCATTATTTAAAGGGCTAGAAAATGGCCTTTCGGTTCCTTCCTCTCGTAAAACCCGGTACTGCTCTTTGCTCAATATAGAACGCCACTCCTCTTCACTACGGCTAATGGCAAACACCTTTTTTTTACTATTTTGGGCTGCTAACAGTTGCGGTGATACAACTGCAACGCTTCCAAAGGTAAGCATTTTTAAACAAAAGTTACGTCTTAACATTTTTATATCAAGCTTACATACTGAACTAATAGATACTTAAATAGTGTTTAAATATAAATAGGTAGCTTTAATTAATTTACTTGCCCAACATATTTATTAATTTGACAACTAAATATGATTAATAAGCAAAGCAGACCAAACTACCAAATTTTGGTTAAAAACATTATTAAGTTTATATTATTGTAATATGTAAACTAGCTCCTATAGTTAATCTTTGTCGTTTCCCCACAACTCTTTTAGTCGCTTATCCCTGCCACAATTATAGCGGTAAAATTTATATTGATACGGATTTTTATGATGATAATTTTGGTGACGGTCTTCGGCTGGGTAAAATCTCCCAGCCTTTGTTATTTCTGTAAGTATTGGAGCAGCAAAGCTTTTTGTTTTTTCAACTTCAACTCGTGATTTTACAGCTAATTTCTTCTGTTTTTCATTAAAATAAAAAATACCAGGCCTATATTGTTCTCCATAATCACAAAATTGGCGATGTGAGGTGGTAGGGTCTATATTAACCCAAAAAATTCGCAATAGCTCTTCATAGCTCACCTGTTCAGAATCAAAAATAACCTCAACGGCTTCAGTATGACCAGTTCTGCCAGATGAGACCTCTTTATATTTGGGGTTCACTTTATGGCCACCAGTATAACCTGAAATAGTGCTAGTTACCCCTTCTACCTCATCAAACAGATGCTCTACACACCAAAAACAGCCTCCAGCAAAAATAGCTTTTTCCATTTTAGTATCATTTTCTGACCCCAAAACAGTAGAGACAAATGGCCCTGGTATAAACAGCCAACAGCACACAACAATTTGCAGTATAATTTTCATGACCTACAATAACTTGAAGACAACATTGCTATCTGAGACTCAACAAAACTGTAAATCTTCAGAAATTTATGCAATATCTTCTTCAAACTCCCTACATAATTCGTTAATAAATGACTCTATATAGTTTTGATCACTAGAAGCTTTTGCTCATAAAAAAATGGTACTATTTTTTTAAAAAGTCAAATCAATAGTGAAAATTCAAACACCTATGAGCTTTTTGATGTCTTAAGCAGTTCATCATTTAAAAGTAACCCCATATATTTTCTTACAACCGCTGTTTTTCAGTCAGTTCAGGTTCAAGCAAACCACAATATAAATTTTCCCAATGTAACCCAATGGCTTTAGATGTTAGATTGCACTAGTTTAAAAATTGCTCAAAAAAAAAGGAAAAACTATTCATGAATAAACCCCAAACAGGTGGTATGGGTTATCTTTTTTATGGTCTGCGCTTAATTGCTATGCCAAATATGCGAATATTTGTAACCATTCCACTTATTATAAACTCCATACTTTTTGCAGGGAGTATATGGTTTGCATATGGAAAACTGCAACATTTAATGGGTTGGGTTGAAGGCTTTTTACCAGGTTGGCTCTCATGGTTATCTTGGCTGTTAATACCAATGTTTATTGTTGCTGCTATGTTGGTAATATTTTTTACCTTTACCATGATAGCAAACCTTATTAGCGCACCTTTTAATAGCCTTTTGGCCCAAAAGGTTGAAGAGCATCTAACTAATCAAAAACTCATACAACAAGAAGAGAGCTGGCAACGAATTTTAAAAGATATATTCCCCCAACTTATCAACGAAATAAAAAAAATTGCCTACTATGCAGTTTGGTCTATACCGCTGCTTATTTTATTCATAATACCAGTAATAAACCTTATTGCCCCATTTATCTGGATGCTATTTTCAGCCTGGATGCTAGCTCTACAATATGCAGATGTACCCATGAGCAACCATCAATTAAGCGGCAAAGAGATTCGCCGTCGCCTAAAAACTCAGACACTAACCTCTCTTAGTTTTGGTGGCAGTGTAATGATATTAACCATGATTCCGGTGATTAATTTTATAGCGATGCCAGCAGCAGTAGCAGGAGCAACCGCTATGTGGGTGGAGAGGTTACAAGAAGAAAATGAATTATGATTTTTTAAAAATATGTTATAATAAGGAGAAAAAATTTGTATGATAAATAACAAACTAGGCAGTTGCCAATTAACTTGGACCATCTAAGTTTAGCAAATCAACTACCTAAATTAAGCAATTATTTATCAAAAGCAGCAAAATATGGAGTTAATGCAATGGTAAGAGAGTCTGAAGTTGAATTACTAAAACAGATGCAAAACTTGCGGAAAAGATCGGGAATTGAAGTAATTCCATTTTCTGATGCAGAAATTAATAGTGGAATGGCTGCTGCACTTTCTTCGGCTATGGGTAGTAGAAAACCTATACAAAAATCAAAACCCCAACAACAGTTTAAAACCCTACGTCAAGAACTCCACACCCCTCCTCCTGCTCCAGTAATAACCCAACCTATAGAAGAGCCAGAGATCCCAAGAAGAATTGGCAGAAAGCCACTTAACCACAAACGCTCATTTAGCCTTAAATGTTAAAATACACAATATTTATACTAGTTTAAACAACCTATCTATATTAGCAATCTTAATTATTTCTTGTACAACTTCGTTGGTATAAGTTAACTCTATCTGTACATCTGCACCCAACTTTTCCCGTAGAGCTAATAGAGAGCCAATGCCGGAACTATCAAGAAAACTAGCTTTGGCAAAGTTAACCTCACACTTACTAATACCGTGATCTCCAGCCTTAAAAAGTTTTTTTGGCTCTGTCCAAATTTCATGGGAACACTTTCCCTTTAAATAAATGGTAAGTTTTCCACTGTCTAAAACAGCCTCACAACCCATGAATTTGACCCCTCAAAATAAAAATATAAAAATATAAAAAAGCATCCTACTCTCTATTCAATTTTTAAGCCAATTAATACTATTGAAGATAAGTATTATTAAAACCTTTGTGCCTCTGCCAAAGAATTTCTAACTTGTGAAATTGTTTCTAATTGAGGATGGATTAGCTCTGCTTTATTTAAATATTTTGTAACCTTATCCCACTCTTCATCTTCTAAAGCTGTTTGTGCTAACTCTACATAACGTTTTGCAACCCTTAACAAACCGTCAAAAGCATCTGCGTTATCAGGCTGCATAGCCAAAATAGAATATAGATTTTTCAAGGCATTGCCACCAGGAGGTGAACTGAGCCGATTATTTCTAATGTCTCGGTTGGCAGAAGCCAGCAAAGATTTAATTGTTCTTGGAGGTTTTTTAGATGCCTCACGAAATGCTAGTTCTATCTGTTGTTGCTGAAAAACAGCTGCTTTAAGATCAATTTCACTGATTTTAGCAGGCTTTTGCGGAGCCCTAACCGCTACAGTAGAATCTTCAGCAACTACAGAATTTGTGTTAACTGTAGAGTCTTTAGTTACTGTAGAATCTTCAACAACAGGAAGTGCACTCACCTTGTCGGTTGGTTCTCCTCCGTTATTGCCCACCACTGTTTGGACATACTCTTCATATTGAGCCAATACTGGTGGTTTAATAGTCTCCTTTTTTTGAGCAGGAGTTTTAGCACTTGTTACCTGCATATCTTTGACAGTAGGCTGTGCTGGCTTAGATTGACTTGTAATATTTGGTTGTGAAGCTCCTGAATTATCAACCTGTTCAATATTTTTAGAGTTAAAGAACACAGGACCAAATGCTACAAAACAGAGAATAAGAAACACTGCAGCTAAAATAATTGTAGTAAGGCGAATTTTTTTAACAGAAGAGGCTCTCATCTCCTCTGTCTCCTCTGCTGCCTCTTTTAGTCTTTCCTCTTCATCTGTTAATTTTTTGCTCCGCCGTTGCAATGCCGCACCTTGGACCTCTAAAGTCTCTTGAACATGGCGAAATTCAGCTTCTTTGGCCTGTTGTAGCTCTTTAATTTCTAACTCTTTGCTTTGTATCTGTTCTGTTAAGCTTTGCAAATCACTGTTTTGCTTATCCAGTGCTTCTTGAATTTTATTTAAAGAAAGCTCCTGCTCGGTTAATTGTTCCTTGGCAGAAACCTCGGTTGATTTAAGAGCTTCCTCTCTAAGCTTTAGCTCAGCACTACGGGCCTCTAGCTCTTCTTTTGCAGCGGCACTTTTTGCTTTTAGCTCTGCCTCCAACCGTTGTAACTCAGCATGTTGTTTAGCAAAGGTCTCTTGTATCTGCTGGTTAGAGGCCTGCTGAGCTTTTGCACGTTCTTGAGCCTCCGCTTCTTTAGCTAGCCTCTCTACATCTAACCGCTGTAATTCAGCGCTCTGTTGAGCCAGTGTCTCTTTTAACTTCTGGTTTGCAATATATTGAGCTTTTTTATTCTCTTCAGCTACTGCTTCTTTTGCTAGTCGCTCTGCTTCTAAACGCTGTAGTTGTTCGTTTTGTTTAGCTAAATTTTCTCTGATCTGCTGATTTGCAACCTGTTGGGCTTTGCTACTTTCTTGCAGCTTTATCTCTCTCGTTTTTAGTGCAGTTTCACGGCTTTGTAACTCAGCACGCTGTTGCTCCAAGGCTTCTTTTAGCTGCTTTTGTACGTCCTCTTGTGCCTTATATTGCTTTTGAACTGTGCTATCTTTAATTTTAAGTTCATTGTTTAACCTTTGCAGCTCACCAGCCTGTTTAACCAACGCTTCTTTTGTCTGCTGGTTTATACTCTCTTGTGCTTTTATGGCTACTGTTCTACTTTGCAATTCATCTTTTTGTGCAGCTAAAGATTGCTCCAAAGCTTGCAAACGTTGCAATTCGGAAGCTTGCTTTGCTAGGTTCTCTTGGCTCTGTTTTAAGGCTGCCTCTTCATTTTTTTTGCTAGCTTGAGCTTTAGCAATTTGTTCTTCAAATGCCTCTTGCCGTTTTTTTAAATCATCACCTTGGGCAATAAGTGTGTCCTTAACCTGCTTATAGGAGGCATACTGTTTTTTAAAATATTCTACAGCTTCAGCTTCTTTGGCTCTAAAAGCACTCTCAAGACGCTGTAACTCAGCACTTTTTTGCTGTAGTTGCTCACGAACCTGTTGATGAGAAGAGGATAGCTTTACCTTTGCTGGTGGCTTCGTCTCTATTTTTTGTGTCTCTTGCATAGGTTCAGGTTCATGTGATGTAGGTGACACTATATCTGCAATTTCCAAAGGGTCAGCTTGTCTATCGTTAGTGTCTGTCAACCATGGATTAGATAGTGGTTTTCCAGAAGATCTTTTCTGGCTTTCAGATTTGATTTTGCTATATGACTTGCTTTGAAATGTCGGCTTTTTATAGATCATTTTATTATTTCAATAGTAGTTCAAGCTAAAATCATACCTAATTCAAGAATAATATAGGACCATATTCCAATTATCTGCCCCAGCATTAAACGAGAACAATAACATATTTTCCTTCATAATACAACTTTTTAGGCAATTGATATTACCTATATACACGGCATTTATATCATCTTCAAAGCAAAAAAATGTCATTGTATTATAAAAACATATTTTAATTCCGGGACTCATAGCCAAGGGAGAGTTAAAATTATTTTATGCTTACCCAACTAACCATAAAAAACATTGCTTTAATAGACCAGCTAACATTGGACTTAAGCCTTGGTTTAACTATATTAACCGGAGAGACCGGGGCAGGAAAGTCTATTATTTTAGATGCGTTATCCTTGGTATTGGGTCGTAGGGCAGATAGCTCTTTAATTCGTAGCGGAACCGATAAAGCCATGGTTACAGCCTGCTTTGAGCTTAAGAAAAATCATCCTGCTCAAGCTTGGCTTAATAACAAAGACCTAGAATCTGGTGAAGATATCCTTACCATACGCCGGGTAATAGGTGTTACTTCTCCTAGTCGTGCTTACATCAATGAAACAGCCGTACCATTAACAACTCTCTTAGAGCTAGGCAGCCAACTAGTGGAGATACATGGTCAGCACGATCAGCAAATATTAATGAACACCAAAACCCACATGGCAATTCTAGACTCCTTTGCCAACCATGATGAGCTTTTAGGCAAGGTTAACGAACAATTTGAAAATTGGCAGAGACAAAATATTGAGCTAGAAAACTTGCAAAAGCTAGCAAATGAAGCCTTTGAACGCCGAGACTATCTTGCATTTCAGCTAGATGAACTTGAAGAGGCATCTGTTATGCCAGGTGAGATGGCTGAGTTAGAAAACAAAAAAGCCCGACTAGCCCACGCCAACCAGTTGTTATTAGCTAGTAAAAACAGCCTTAATCTGTTATCAGGCCAAGAACCAGGCATGGATGGGGCCACCAACAGCACAAACCAAGCAGCAAGTGAGCTAGAGGGGGTAAGCGATATGGACGCAACCATTTCTCCAATTGCTGAGGCACTGCGTTCATTACATTACGAACTAGAAGATATTGTTGAGCGTATTCAAGACTATAGCAACTCACTAGAGATTAACCCGGCCCAACTAGATAGTGTTGAGGAACGTGTGGATTTAATTCATCGACTAAGCCGAAAACACAATAAAAATGCGGATGAATTAGAACAGCTTGCCCAAAAGTGGCGTTTAGAGATGGACACCATAGACAATGCTGACGAGCATATAACAACAGCTAAAAAAAATATTGAACTCACCCTTGCTGAATATAAAAAGGTTGCCAAAAAGTTAACAGCCTCTCGCAAAAAGGCAAGCAAACTACTAACAAAAGAGGTTGAAAAGCAGCTATCAGCCCTACACATGGCAAATACTCGTCTAACATTAAACTTAACCCCAAGGGAGGGAAACCCCAGATCTGGCGGTATGGAAGATGGACAGCTTTTGGTGAGTACAAACAGAGGAGAAAGTGCAAAACCTTTAAAACAGGTAGCCTCAGGTGGTGAACTATCCCGTATTATGCTGGCTTTAAAAACTGTAATGGCAGATCTAATAACATCCACAACCCTTATTTTCGATGAGGTAGATGTTGGTGTGGGAGGTCGAGTTGCTGCAAGTATTGGTGAAAAACTGGCTCATGTCGCCAATAATCGTCAGGTGTTAACCATAACCCACCTTCCCCAAGTTGCGGCATGGGGTAGCTTTCACCTTAAAGTAGAAAAAAAATCCAGCCTTGAAAAAACTCAAGCTACTGTTTTTACACTAAGTAAAGAAGAACGAGTTGAAGAGTTGGCAAGAATGCTGGCTGGGAATAAGGTTACTGCTCATGCTCGTAAAAATGCTATAGACCTGCTGCAAAGCTGTAAAAAATAGTTATAATAAACCACTAAACATACTTAAGAAGGAAAATACCACCTTCTAAGGCCAGTACCGCTGTTTTATAAAAACTCTAACATTTAAATGGATATATTTATAAAAAAATATGGTCTATCTTCATATTGCAGTTTGCAACCTGCTCACTTAAGAGTAAAATGAAGGGCTGAGATTGTTAATCGACTAATATTAAAGGGTTATAAAAATTTACCATGAGCGAATATAATTCTGGTGACGACACAATTACGGCAAGCAAAACCAGGAATAAGCTTAAAGAGCCGGATTTTTATAAAATTATTTTACTAAACGATGACTTTACTCCCATGGAGTTTGTCATCGATCTCATCTGCAGATTTTTTAATAAATCAGTAGAGGAAGCAACGGAAATAATGCTAAAAATTCATCATGAAGGATATGGGGTGTGTGGAGTTTATACACTTGATATTGCAGAGACAAAAACTAACCAAGTTAACAAATTTGCCCGTAATAATGGCCACCCATTAAAATGTCGAATTGAGAGAAACTAGAGCTGCTATGATTAGTAAACATCTTGAGACAACACTTAACAAAGCCATACGCAATGCGCAACTTCGTGGTCAGCAGTACGCCACAGTTGAGCACCTACTTTTAGCTTTAACCGAAAATCCTGAGGTAACCGGCCTGCTACTGAGCTGTGGCTGTGATCTCAGCAAGTTATCTGCAGATCTAGACAACCATCTAACCGCTCACGTGCCACTAGCAGAAGAAGATGATCCGATTCAAGAGATAACCCCAACAGTTGGTTTTCAAAGGGTTATTCAACGGGCTGTCTTTCAGGTACAATCTTCAGGGCGCACAGTGGTAACAGGAGCATATGTGCTAGTTGCCATGTTTAGTGAAAAAGAGTCCCATGCGGTACATTTTCTTGAAAACCAAGATATCAGCCGTCTGGATATTCAATCTGCCATCTCTCACAATGCTGAAGGGGCCGACGAAACTGACGACACTTCTTCAAGTGAGGAGTCAACCTCTACAGGTGGCGCGAAACACAAACATGAAACAAAGCAAAACCCTCTAGAGCTTTACACAGTCAATTTAAATCAAGAAGTTAGAGACGGACGTATTGATCCTCTAATTGGTAGAGAGGAAGAGATAGTTCGCACCTTTCAAATTCTCTGTCGACGCAGAAAAAATAACCCACTATTTGTAGGTGAAGCAGGTGTTGGAAAAACCCATCTAGCTGAAGGTATTGCCATTAAAATTGAAGAAGGCAAGGTACCTGAAGTCCTTAAAAATTGCGTTATTTTCTCTTTAGATCTTGGCTCACTTTTAGCAGGGACAAAATTTAGAGGTGACTTTGAAGCAAGACTGAAAGGGGTTTTGAAAGCTCTTAAAGACCACCCAGAATCTATTCTATTTATCGATGAAATTCACACTATTATAGGTGCAGGCTCTACCAGCGGCAGCACAATGGATGCTTCCAATCTCCTAAAACCACTATTAGCTAATGGCGATCTACGCTGTATCGGCTCCACCACTTATGAAGAATTTCGCAGTGTTTTTGAGAAAGATAGGGGTTTGGCTCGTAGATTTCAAAAAATTGATGTGCCTGAGCCATCGTTAGATGAAACCATAGCTATTTTAAAAGGTTTGAAAGGGCGATATGAAAAGCACCACGGCATCACCTACTCCCCTGACTCTATCCAGATAGCAGCAGAGCTCTCAAGCCGTCATATACACGACCGCAAACATCCAGACTCTGCCATTGATGTTTTAGATGAAGCAGGGGCAGCTTGTCAGTTGGTGGTAGAAGAAGAGCGGCAAAAAGAGATTGGTGTAGAGAATATCGAAACCATAGTATCTAGAATGGCAAGAATACCTGCCCGTTCGGTCTCTCACGACGACAGGGAGATTTTAAAAGATTTGGAGGCCAATCTTAAGCTTTCGCTGTTTGGGCAAGACCCTGCTTTAACTCAAGTTTGCACTGCAATTAAGCTAGCACGTGCTGGCCTTGGCAACCCGGAAAAACCCATGGGTTGTTTCATGCTTACTGGCCCTACTGGTGTTGGTAAAACTGAACTAGCAAGACAACTAGCAATTGAGATGGGTGTAGAGCTGGTGCGTTTTGATATGAGTGAATATATGGAACGCCATACGGTTTCACGTTTAATTGGCGCGCCTCCTGGTTATGTAGGTTTTGATCAAGCAGGGCTGTTAACAGAAGCGGTAACCAAAGATCCCCACGCTATTTTACTTCTTGATGAAATTGAAAAAGCCCACCCAGATATTTTCAACATTTTATTGCAGGTTATGGACCACGGTAAACTAACAGATAACAATGGTCGTCAAGCTGATTTTCGTAATGTAATCCTCATTATGACCACTAATGCTGGCGCGCAAGATGTAGACCGCTCCTCGGTTGGTTTTACCACTCAAGACCATATTGGCGATGAAATGAAGGAGATAAAAAGACTGTTTACACCAGAGTTTCGCAATCGTTTAGATGCAATTATCTCTTTTAGATCACTGGAGCCAGAAACAATCGTTAGGGTTGTTGATAAGTTCCTATTGGTTTTAGAGGCCGACCTCGAACAAAAAAATGTCACCCTTAACGTTAGTGCAAACGCAAGAAACTGGCTGGCTGAGCATGGCTATGACCGTAACAATGGTGCTCGACCCATGGAGAGATTAATTAAAAAAGAGATTCGCCAACCTCTTTCTGAAGAGCTACTTTTTGGTAATTTAACGGATGGAGGAACAGTCACACTACGGCTAGTAAAAGAGAAGCTTCAGATAACAACAACTAAAGCCACCCCTCGTAAAAAGAAAAAATCTCCTAAGAAGATTCCGGTAACAGCATAAAGATATAAATATTTTTTGGGTGCGCAACAACTAACCACTAAGGAACCAACAATACCTTATGCTGACCCCATAAAGTAAAACAAAAATTCGGCAGTTGGCACAAAGCACCAAGTGAACCGCCAACTACCGAATTTTAGTAGAATTAGTTTACAAAATAGGGGTGATAGAGTTCAAACTCTTCCTTAGAGCTAATATCCAAATCTGGTTCTTGGGCAAAGACACCACGCAACAATCCAAACTTAGTCTGCTCACTGTACTCTTCTGGCGTTAAAATACCATTTAATGCTAGTGGAATAGGGATATCGCAACTGGGCTTAGTGGACTGATATACTATAGACTCTTGCATGGTTTACTCCAAATAGAGGTTTAATCTAGAAACGGTTGTTGGAGTATAAAGGTTCAAGAGATGTGCCATTTTATTAGTTTCATTAATTTATTTTAACGAACAGCACACCCCACAAGATTTTATAACAGTTGTGGCTTTTTTACTTAATAACTGATCCAAAACAGCTTTTTAATAAATAGTAGTTACAGTAAAAATATATACATATCAACAAATTTATTTTATATATTCAATGCGTTAAGTGACTAACAAACGATAATTCAATATAACACCCTTTTTTTTATATTTTTAAGGCAAACAGAAAGCTTAACGTACCACTTTCAGGGGTCAAAAAACCATATTACAGCAAAATTTCAACAAACAAGCCGTCAATTTCCAATTGAAAACGCCAAAAAAATCTAAATTATAAACAACACAACTTGCACCAAAATAGATGTCATGGCATGTTCAGCAAATTAGTATATTCAAAAAAGAGCAAAAAAAGCGAAACAAGCACCTTCATAAGTCCCCGTAGCTCAGCCGGATAGAGCAACAGATTCCTAATCTGTAGGCCGTGCGTTCAAATCGCGCCGGGGACACCAAT
>JADGBW010000086.1 GCA_015231305.1 Magnetococcales bacterium
GCTTTTCTTTTCAAAAGTTAATACAGGAACCCCCATCCGTAGCGACTCCAGTGTTGTCATGCCACCATTATGGGGGAAAGGGTCCAACATAATATCTATCTGGTTATGAGTTTTAAGATGTTCTTGTTTTGCTGTATTACCCATTAAAATTATACGTTCTGGGGAAACACCATGCTTTTGAAAAATATTTCGGATCTTATCTAGGTGTTTGGGAGAATCATGTTTCCCTGTTTTTAGAAGAAGTTTTGCAGTTGCAATCCGGTTGAGTATATCTGCCCACAAGGCGTAAACTTCATCATTGTATTTTACTACTCTGTTAAATGCGCCAAAAGTAATATACCCATTTTGCGAGGCTGGAAGTTGAGTTATTTCAGGAAAATGAATGTTAGAGTTCAGATGAATAACACACGGAAGGTCAATGATCTGCTCTACATACTTTTTTCGTTCTGATTGGGGTATAAAAATAGGGTCAGCAAATAGATAATCCATTGCAGCCATTTTGGTTCCGTGAGGATAACCCCAAGCGGTTATTTGTATGGGTGCTGGTTTCCGGGCAAAGGTCAGCAGGCGGTTACCTTTGGTGTGCCCCGCAAGATCAACTAAAATATCTATTTCATCTTCTCTTATTTTGTTAGCCAATGTAGCATCGTTAATGTGGGTTGTTGATAACCACCCAGTTGATTTGCTCTTAAATAGCTCAGTAAGATCATCTTCTTCAGTATTTCCCGCATAACAAAATATCTGAAATTTATTGGGGTCATGATATAATAATACAGAAGAAAAAATAGATGCTGCTGAATGGTGTTTAAAGTCAGCCCCAACATAGCCAATACGTATGACTCGTTCCGGGTCTCTTATATTTTTGAATGGTAACCAACTGTTCTGTAACCCTTTTGCATGCTGGTTATTCCACCGTTCTCGCTCTAACTGGAAATGATCTGTTTTCACATCAGAAGATTGGTCTATACAAAAAATAAGCGTGCTGTGACTTTCTACATAATCTGGTTTAATAGAGATAGCTTTTTTGTAATATGTAATTGCCTCTGCAAGATTGCCTTGATCTTGACAGATATTACCAAGATTATGCAGAGCATCAGAAAAATCTGGCTGATAAGCTATTGCTTTATTGAGGCTGATGGCTGATTCATCTAGCCTACCTTGTTTACGTAGTGTAATTCCCAAGTTGTTATGAGCTGCTGCATAAGCTGGTTTAATATATATAGCTTTTTGGATGCAAGTCACAGCTTCACTCACGTTGCCCTGCTCTGTTAAAATTGCACCTAGGTTGCTTAAAGCTTCTGCATAATCAGCTTTAATAAATATTGCTTTTTTATAACTATTAACTGCTGCATCCAGCACTCCTTGATCTCTCATTACATTACCAAGATTGTAATGAGCATCAGCTAGACTAGGGTTTATGGAAATAGCTTTTTGGTAACTAGCAGTTGCTTGTTCTAGCTTGCCTTGTGTTTTTAAGATATTGCCAAGATTAAAATAAGCATCATCAAAATTAGGATTTATAGCTATGGCTTTTTTATAACTATTAATCGCATTATCAAGTTGATTTAGCTCTTGTAAGGCAACTCCAAGATTAGAGTTTGACTCTGCATCATTTGGATTAATAGATAGAGCTTTTTGGTAATAGGCAATTGCTTGTTTAAAATCCCCTTTTGTTTGTAATGCTACTCCCATATTAGAAATAGCAGCACTGTTTTCAGGGTTATATTTCAGGCTCTTTTGATAACACTTAATTGCATTATCTATTCTACCAGATTGATGAAAGGATATTCCCTGTTGTAAAGCCTCTTGGGAAACATCTTCTCGATTGCCATTATCATTTTTTTGTATTGAATTGTTTAAAACAAAATTTAAAAAATTAGTAACTTGGCTATTTTCTGGTTCCTTTTCTAATGCAAATTTCAAGGCTTTAATTGCTGCATCTCTTTGTCCCAATGTATAAAGTGATGTAGCTAAATTATAATGCAGTAATGCCCTGCTATTATCAATTTCAATTGCCTTTAAAAACTGCTCTATAGCCAACTCATGACGGTTAACATTTTGTGCAACAACACCAAGTAAATTTATTGCATCTATATGGTTAGGAATCGCTTTAATTATTGCCGTACAAAATTTATCGGCCTCAGCATAACGTTGTGCATTAAAATGCTCGATTGCCTGTTTATACGCTGCTTTGATAGTTAGTTGTTTGTTGTCTTTTGCTTTCGTTGTGTTGTGTTTACTCATATCAGCTCATGATGGTAATAATCTTTATAACTCAAAAAGATTTTATAGTGCTTTATTTATAGCAGTTACACAACAATATAGCCTGGTTATTGTTACTAACTATATCCATTAGCTTGTAAGTTACTAATAATTGTTTTTTCTTAACTTATTTTAGGTGCTCTGTTTATACTATCAAAGAAAAAACCACCAATTTACAACATATATGTAAGTTTATTTATCACTTTACCAAAGATAATACTTTTCTTCCTACGCCTATGCGTACACCAGAAGCAGTAGTTATAAATCGTTTTTTGTATTGTGGTGGTATGCTTGTTTTCTCTTGTGGCAGCACTTTGGATTGTGGTGAGGTGCTAGGCTTATCTTTTGCTTGGTCTGTAGGTTGGGTTGCAAATTTTTGGATATTCTTAATTTTTGCCATTTTTGGCAACCCATTTTGTCTATTAACAACTGGTCTATTATCAACTCTTGAAGCATATTCCTTAGGGGTTTCGGTTAACAAAACATCACTCTCTTTTGCGCTATTAGTAGTGGCAGCTAACAAGCCAGGAATAGTACTTGGGTCCCAGTCATTTATTACGGGATTAGAATTATAGAGACTTTCTAGAATTCCCTGTACCTGCTCTGCCTCTTTAAACTGAGCAAATGGCCCAATAGATAAGTGAATATATTTCACCCCCTGAATATCTTGTGCAGTTTTTATGACCGGAAAAAATTGTTTAACCAAGAGTTGCGCTAGCTCATTAGCTTGTCTTTCTTGATCTTTGGGATACGAGCTAAAATGTACCACAAACCCTGGTGACACAGCTGGTGTAGCTTTAATACCTGACAATTGATATTTAGATAGTTTCGGCTTAAGACCTTGTACACTAGAAACAACGGCTTGTGATGCTTTCTGGGCGTAAGCTATTGTTTTATCTGTTGCAACAGTAGAAACCGCTTTAATATTATTTGAGTTAAGGTTTGTTGTATTTATATCAGGTGAATTAGTAGGTTGCACAACGGAATTAGTTGCAACTGACGTTTCTAGATTTGCGGTCTGAAAAGATGCTTTTCGTGGCTTAAAGTTTCTTAGACCATAAGAATTAACATGTGATTTGCTCTGTATCTCAGGCTCCGGCATAATTTCCTTAGGAATATTGGGAGCAAGATCCAAATCTAAATCTAGCATCTGTTTCATATCTCTATTTGAGAATTCATCCCGCTTTTGCTCAGCCATTGCCAGGTTATGCCGCAACTCGTTACCAAACGAGGCTTGAGTACTAAAATCAAAAAGATTGTTTGATAATTTAAGATGCCCTTTTGCCTTGATCAATTTGTACTGCTCTAGAATTATTGCATAGTGACTTTTTACCAGGTCACGGCGAACAGAGAATATATCGTTCTGGGCATCCAAAAGATCAGGAGAGCTTCGGGTTCCGACGACAAACTCTTTTTGTACTCCTGACAGAGCAGTTAAAGCCGCTTTTTCTGCTTTTTTAAGGGCACGATATTTCGCTTTAGCAGACCTCAAACCCAACAAGGCATGTTTTACCTCACGCATTGCTGATTGCCGGACTCCATCGAGTTTTGCCTTTTTTTCATCTCTTTGCCATACAGCCTTACGTCCTTTTGAGGCATATTTACCCCTTGCATCAATAGGTATGCTCAACTGTAGGGTAAAGCTTACATCGTCGGTTGCATTTAAACTGCTTGCAGTATTGTTTTCCCAGGTTCTTGAAGCATTAGCATTTAAACTTACAACCGGAAGCAGGCCGCTCTGTTCCGACTCTATCTTTTTTTCGGCCTCCTCCAGCTGGATTGCAGCCAAAACCACATCTGCTCGAGAGTCTACTATATCTATGCGCTCTCTCTCCATTTTTGCAATTATTTGAGGTATGGCTTGGGGGATAGTCAAATCAGCAGGAGCTCTACCTCCTACCAACTCTTCGAAGCTTGCGACACTCATCTGGAACTGATTTTCGGTTGAGATAAGCTCTGCTTGGATAGCTGCAATACGAGACTCAGACTGACTTATATCGGTTTTAGTTAACTCACCTGCTTGATAACGTAATTTGGTAGCGCGCAAATGCTCTTCGGCCCGTTTTAAGTTGTTATGCGACCTTTCAAGCACTGCTCTGGATTGAAGAATGTTGATGGTCTCCTGCACCACATTAAAAAACACTTTTTCAGCCGAGATCAACAAATTCATCTCTGCGCGTTTAACAGCAAGAGGAGCGTTTTGGGCGGTCCTCCACTTATTAAAATCTATTAAGGGATGGGTAACATCTAGAGATATTGCTATAGGGGTTGCATTACTACTACTGCTGCTATTGTTATATTCCAAAATATTATGGTTATACTTAGAAGAGAGATTTAACGACATATCCGGTAATAACTCAATTTTATCCAGGTGCAGTTGCTCTCTCTGGGCATTCACTTGGTCTTGAGCACTCATGATGGCTGGGTTGATACTCAAAGCCTGCTGTAAAGAGAACAGGAACGGAAGGTGGACATTTTTGCCGGACCAACTGGTATTAGGAGCCAGAAGGAGACCCACACAAAACGAGAACGCAAGTACCCTAGAAAGGGATAGTTTCCACCTTTTGCTCATAACAACCATCTGTATTTGCAATATTTTTCTCACGTTTACTATTACCAAAAAAGGTCAAAATCGTAAAAAACCCAGATATTGAACACAGTATTGACACGCAGAAATAGGGCCAAAGTGGATAAAAAAATAGTGCAGGTTTTATTAACTAGCTTAATGATAAACAAGAAAAAAGTTGCATATATGAGACTAGAAAGCAGCCATCTTAACGTAGGAAATTGCTAAAGTGAGCTGCTATCTGGCTGGTGTGAATATAATCAGGGTTCAGAAAAACTGGTTTCGATTGTACGAATTACCGGATAGATAAAATAAGTGATAAGACGACGCCGACCAGATAGAACATCTGCTGTTAGCAGCATACCTGGCATTAACTGAAACTCATCAGGTAGGTTTCGTAAATCAACACTCATAACTGTTGCAGTTGCCCTGTAGAATGTTCCGGGCTGACCATCTAAAGATGTATCTACGGTGCTTTCGGATATAAATGTGATTTCCCCTGCCATATCACCATGTTTTTGGAATGGTAATGCCTCTAACTTCAAAGAAACTTCAGCACCCACCATAAGAGAGCTTATATCTTTTGGGTTGATATCCATCTCGGCATCTAAAGCCACGTTGCTAGGAACCAGGCTCATGATAGTGGTTCCCTTGTTAACAATAGCACCGACAAAAATATCGTTAATCTCCATTATGGTTCCATCTGATGGAGCTAGAATTGCTATATTACCTCTACGGTGTTCCAGCTTAACTATCTCTTCTAACTTGATATCCCGCTGTCTAACTACATCTGATAGCTGCTTGCCAATATCAGAAAACCACTGGCTTATAAAAGCCTGTTTTTTTGAACGAATTGCCTCTATATCGCTACGTAACTCAATTATAGTGTTATGCAGGTTTTGATATTCTCGCGCTGTTGAAAGGTGCTGGTCTTGGGCAGAGAGCAAGTTAACATAAGAGCCAACCTGCTGTTTATAGAGCTTTAAACGCGCTGCCTCCAACTCTTTTTTGATGGTAAGTTGCTTTTGGGCCAAGCGTATATCTTTGCCTGTTGTGCGCATCTTTTGCTCAAGAGAATCTATATCTAAATCAAAAGATACAATTCGGGCAGAATACTCATCTACACGATTAATAAATACTTTCTTTTCAATGTTATTGCTTATTTTTTTTACACTCTCCAACCCTTCTCTATTCATCTCCGCTTTTAGGCGTTCAATTTTGGCATTTATAAGGGCCATCTCAGTTTTAGCGCGGGAAAAGTCAGACTCAGTTATGGTTTCATCAAGAGTGACAAGAACATCGCCTTTGACCACCTGATCTCCCACAGTTATATGTATAGCTTTAACAACTGAGCTATCAGTAGCTTGAACCTGAATTGTGGGAACACTAGTGGTTAGCCTGCCTTTTGCTGAAATTGTGGTATCGACAATAGATAGCGAAGCCCAAACAAAAAAGGTAGCTATAAGAGCAAGAATGGCAAATAAAACTGCAATAAGAATGGGAGGAAAACGTTGTTTTTCAATCTCCTCACGGGGAGATTGAAATTCGTTTAAGATAAAGTCTATATCCTTACTCCATTTGCGAACCCGGCCATCACTTTCGGTGATTTCTACCGTTTTAAAATCCTTATCACCGTCTTGTAACTTTTCAAAGGTGCTACCAGACAGGGCATCGTGAGAGGTACGAACATAACTAGCCAACCGGTGCATCATGTTCATAGCCGATTGCGGTGACTTGCGAATATGAACCATCAACGCCTTTTCATCAATTTGACGAATCACCACATTGGTTGCGGCACGGGCTGAAGCATTACGGGGGGTTTTTTCAATTATTGCCATCTCCCCAAACATGGCCCCCTCACGCAAAACCTGAAGAGTGACATATTCACCACCGCTTAGCTTACAAACTTCCACCTCTCCACTGACCACCACATAAGCTAACTCCCCACTCTCCCCTTCTTCAAAGATGAACTCCCCTGGGGCATAGCGTACTTCAGGTTCAGCTTGCTGGGGCTTAGCTGGGACTTGAGAGGGCTTTGGTTGTTGGGTTGGTTTAGAGGTGTTGTTCATACCTTTTCTTCAACCTCTGTTTTAGCTGCTTGTGGTGGCGATTGAAGCTTTTGTTGAGCTGTGGAAGGCAATGCTGGTTGTTGAGCTGGCGTTGTCGTTTGTTGAGCTGGCTTTGTCGGTTGTTGAGCTGGCTTTGTCGTTTGTTGAGTTGGCTTTGTCGGTTGTTGCGTTGGATTGGCTACAGACTTTCTTTGCTGGGTTGCAACAGCAGTTTTTTTTGCTGCTGGAACTGAAACCTTAGGACTGGGGATTCCCATTATAGATATCTCTTTGCGCCAAAGCTTGGTGTAGAACTGGTTTCTAGCTAACAAGGTTTTATGTGTACCCCACTCAACCAATTTACCATTATCCATAACTAATATAAGGCCAAAATCACTAACCTGGGCCAACTGCTTCGAGACCACAATAAGGGTTCGGCCTAGGGCCACCTCTTTTAACGAGTGTTTTAAGGCGAGTAAACCCTCAACCTCAAAGTGCGAGAACACCCCATCTAATATAAAAATATTGGGATTACGAATAATTGACCTAGCCATAGCTATTTTTAGCTGCTGAGCCTTTGTAAGGTTGCTGCCATTAACTAAAAGCTTAGTCTCATACCCTTCTGGCATTGCCTTGATCTCTTCATGAACCCCTACCAATTTAGTAGCCCATATTATGCGGGCCATGGATGCATTGGGGTATGGAACAGCAATGTTCTCTCTAATAGAACCACTAAACAGTACGCTATCTTCGCTAACCACTGCTACCTGAGAGCGAAGTTTGCCGTGATCTAACAAACGGATATCCTGACCATCTAATGTGATAGTACCAGAATCAGGGTTAATAAGTTTTTGTAACAGCCGGACCATGGTTGACTTACCAGAGCCAGCACTACCGACAATAGCAACACGAGAACGAGCATTGATACTGAGGGATACACTGTTAAGTGACTTGGTACCATCGGGATAAGTATGAGAGACCGATTTAAAGCCGATTTTACCTGTTATGTTTGAACTAACCCCTTTGCGACTAACCTCACCCCGTAAAACAAGCATTCCCTCAAGAGATGTAATGGCTTTTCGTAGTTTATTGAGATCCATACGCAGGGTGAAAAGTTGTACAAGAGGTGTGGTTACCCTGCCACCTAACATGTTGACACCTATCAATACACCAGCACTTAGTTCCCCAGTAAAAACTAGCTGTACTCCGATAAAAATTAAAGCTACGGTCATCAACTGTTGCAATAGTCCACTAACCTGAGCAGAAGCAGCATTGATTTTGCCCAGTTTAAAGTTGGCTTTAGTATGGCAATAGACCGCCTCTTCCCAAGCTCTATTCTGGATAGGTTCAATTGCCAAACCTTTTATGGTCTCCATGCCACTAATAGTATTGGTTAATATTGACTGCTTTTGAGTTTCTGCGCCTGAAGCCTGACCAGAAATCCCTTTTTGAATTTTAGCGGTGATAATGACATTCAACGCTATTAACCCTGAAAAAAACACAACAATTAAACAAAGCAGAGGGTTGTAGAAAAAAAGTATGGGTATAAAAATAAGAAGTGCGGTTGAGTCTAGTATGGTAGCAAACAGTTTACCAGCTAGAATACTGCGTATGGTATTGGTCTGCAAAACAGTATTTTGAACTGTTGCCGCCTCGCGTTTTTGAAAATAGCTTAGGGGAAGATTTAGCAGCTGATCAAACACTTTAGCATTAAGTCGAACATCTACCCGACTGGTAGCAAAAAGGATTATGTATTGGCGCAAATAGCCAAGAAACGCATTGAATATAAAGGCAATTATCACCCCAATAGTCACAACATATAGTGTCGCTTCAGCCTGAAAGCTGACAACCTTATCTAATATAATGATAATGAATACCACAGGAAGCACTGCAAAAAGATGAAGAATGGCAGCAATAATCACCAAACCGAACATCAAGGCTTTCTGCCTTAAAAATCTACTTATCAACCATGAAGCAGAAAATGGCTGTTCCTCATCTGTTAGGCCATAATCTCGCCGGACAAGAACCATGTGGCCATCCCAGAGTGTTGCAAACTTCTCCTTAGTAACCTTTTCCACCTTAGGAGTAGCAGCGGTGGGATCGATAATAAGGATCTTCTCAGGGCTGTCTTTTTTTTCAGATCTCTCTTGAAACCCTGTTACGACCACACAACGACCATTTTTTAACCGAGCAATAGCTGGAAAGGCTTTACCCATATTGGCCAAGTTTTTCCAGCGGAACCTAACTTTTTTAGCCTTCATACCATAACGACGAGCTGCTTTTACTAAAACGGCATCCCCAGCTTCAGCATCACCCAAAGAGAACTCGTGCTGCATCTGCTCAGCATTTAGGTCTATGCTATGCTGTCTTGCAACTAGGTATAGGCATTTAAAAGCTGAGTTCATTTTTTTCCGGTCGTTTAATATACAATTAAATAGGGTTACTCCTACAAAAGGTTAATCGGATGGCTTAACAGTATTGATTAGCTATGATTTAGTAATTGTTATAACTATCCCATAATCATTTATTTCTTTCACCTTTGCATAACAAGCTATAAATAAAGGGGAAAAGCCATAAATATTACAGTAAAATATCTATATTTTTAAAACCAAAAGAAATAATTATATTGCTTAGGCTCTCAATAAGAAGAATGACCCTGTTCTCATAATAATTTAAAAAAACATCCATGTTTGCAGAATCATTAGAATATCCAGCTACATTAGGTTACTATAATGTTACAGGATTTATTTTGCTTTTTTTGATTGCTAGCAAGATAATGCCTCCAGAATTAATTATTGTTATAACTAATTATCATTAATAGGTAGGAGTAAAATCATGGCTGAAGATTATCCTAGCGACGGTGCACCGCCACCTCCTCCTCCAGGTGGAGAAGGAATGGAAGAAGGAGAAGAGATGGAAGGTATGCCTCCTCCTCCTGAAGGTGAAGAGATGGATGAGATGGACGAAATGGAAGAGATGGAGGGCATGGAAGGTATGCCACCTCCTCCTGAAGGTGAAGGCATGGAAGATGACGAAGAGATGGACGAAATGGAAGAGATGGACGAAATGGAAGAGATGGAAGGTATGCCACCACCACCTGAAGGTGAAGGCTGGGGTGACGGAACAGAAGAAGGTGGTGAAGAAGGTGATATTCCCGGCTTTGAGGCTGATGCTGCGGGTGGAGAAGGTATGCCACCACCAGATGATGACCCAATGATGTCCGAAGACGGCGAAGATATGCCTCCTCCTGAAGATGGTGAGATGGGAGATGGCATGGAAGCAGCTGACGACGCTATGGCCTCTGCAATGGATGATGCGGCAGCCGAAGGTGAAGAGCCACCTGAACCACCAGAAGGCGGACCAGAAGATGGTGATGCAGCTGGTATGCCTCCACCAGATTCAGGCGGAGACATAGTATAGTCTCCTAGCTTTAAATTAGCACAAAAAAGGCACTCAGTTATATTTACTGTGTGCCTTTTTTCATATTAACTTTCTAATTTAGAAAATATTCCATTAGTTTGCTACTTTTGGAAGAGGTATTTTAATTGCAATGACAAAAATTGATGAAGAGACTCAGTGGGAGTCTCGTTATAAATCCGGTAATACTGGTTGGGACCGTGGTGCAAGCAGTCCAAGTTTAATAACTCAACTAGACAACAAGAACCTTACCCCTTGCAGCATTTTGATCCCTGGGTGTGGAAGAGGATATGAAGTTGCTCTTCTGGCTGAAAGAGGCTTTAATGTAACTGCTATTGATATTGCACCTTCTGCCATTAAAGAGGTAAAAGGACTTTTAGCCCAGCAGGGTCTAATTGCCTCTATTATTAAGGCTAACTTCCTTGAGTGGGTTACTGAAAAACCTTTTGATGCAATTTATGAACAGACCAGCATCTGCGCATTACCTCCAGAAAACTGGGAAGCCTACGAGAAAAAGTTGAGGAGCTGGTTAAAACCTGAGGGAATGTTGTTTGCCAATTTTTTGCAAACAGACCAACCAGGAGGCCCACCTTTTCACTGTGATATTGGTGTAATGAAAAAACTTTTTAGTTCGGCTAATTGGGAATGGAGCCAAAAACCACCAATGCGTATTGAGCACCCATCAGGAAAACATGAACTAGTAACAATATTAAAACACAAAACCACCTGAAAAGTTGGGGGAAACATGTGATGCATTTTTATTAAAGACAATTATTTTATTGTTTATTTTTTTTACACCACTCAACCCAAACCTTACGAAGCTCTTTAGTTACATTTATTGAAAATTTTTGATGATCACAAAAAGGTGATTGAGTAACTTTATTACGCAAACCTTTTTTAAGCCTGTTTAATTTTTGATGATTAGTCACAAGGTGTACAACAAGCTGTATATATTCATCAAAATTTTTTGTAACTAATTCAGCCAACCCAACAGCGTGGAGTATGCTTGCAGCATGACGGCCTGCAAACGTATCTCCATATGTTGTTACTACAGGAACCCCCATCCATAGAGCTTCAATAATTGTAATGCCACCAGAGTATGGAAGCGTATCTAAAGCAATATCTACTGAGTTGTATCTGGTTAGAAATTCTTGGTGAGGAAGATACCCCTCAATGATTATCCTATCTTTTTTAACTCCAGCCCTCTCAAAATATTGGGTTATTCTCTTAACGTTGTCGGGTTTGTCCATACCTTTGTAAATAAACAGAAGATCTGCATTAGGTAATTTGAGAAGAATTTGCGACCACACTTGCAACATTTCTTCATTGATCTTTAACGGATTACCAAAATTGCCTAAAGTAAATCTTTCTTTAGACCCTTCTACTATGATTCTGGGAGTATCTTTAGGTGTATTTAGTGAAGGAGTATAAGTTAACCAGGAGTCTGGTAGCCTGATAATACGTTCAGTATAAAATTTATCATCATTCTCAGGTACATTAAATTTGTCAGCTATTATATAGTCGATAGCTTGCAATCCAGTAGTACCAACATAACCAGCCCAACTTATTTGAACAGGAGCAGGTTTTTTAATAAACATGTTCAACCTGTTGTTAACTGTGTGGCCTGCTAAATCAATTAAAATATCAATACAGTCGTTATTAATAAGCTGTGCAAGGTCATCGTCTCCCATAGTTCTGCTTGATACCCAATTATCTGAGTAACTTTTTAATAAATTAGTCATTTCATCCGGTTTTTTATCAGAATAACAAGTAATTTCTAGCTCATTAACAGAGTGATATTTTAAAAAACCCATCATAAAATGACCAACTGGATGTAGCCCCAAATCTGGTGATACTAAACCTATGTGTATTCTGCGGTTTGGTGAGTTGTTATTTTTATAGGAAAAATTTTGGCTTGTAATAGCATTAAAGCAACTTTCACCATATTTTCTATGAAGTAGAAATAAGTTATTTTGATTCTGATTAGGTATATATTGAGAACAAAAGAGTAAATTACTGCAAGCAACTGTATAGTAAGGCTTAATGGTCAAGGCTTTTTTATAACAGATAACTGCCTCATCCAGGTTTCCTTGTTCTTGTAATGCAGTACCAAGGTTAGAATATGCAGCAGCATAATTGGGTTTAATGGCTATGGCTTTTTTATAACAGTTAACCGCCTCTTCCAAATTTCCTTGCTCTTGTAAAGCTGCGCCTAGGTTAGAATAAGCATCAGCATATTCTGGGTTGCAGGTTATTGCTTTCTGGTAGCATATAATAGCTTGTTCCCTGTTGCCTTGTTCTTTAAAAACAACTCCAAGGTTTAAATGAACAACAGCATAGTCAGGTTTTATAGCAATTGCTTTTTGGTAATTGATAACCGCATGTGCAAGCTTACATTGCTCTTTTAGCACATTACCTAAATTAAAATAAGCATCTGCATAGTTAGGTGATAAAGCTATAGCATATTGGTAATTGTTAACTGCTTCATCCAACTTTCCTAGCTCTTTTAACCCATTACCAAGATTAAAATAAGCTTCTGGATAATTGTGATTAACAAATATAGATTTCTGGTAATAAATGACTGCTTCATCTAATTTACCGGTGGTTTGCAATGCTAGCCCAATATTTAATAGTGCAACCTCGTTTTCAGGGTTAATTTCCAAACTCTTATTATACCAGTTAATTGCTTCATCTAGCCTACCTATTTTATGAGATGATATACCCTTTGTTAAGGCTTTTTTGGCAGAACTTGGTACACTGCCATTTTTAGAAATGGTTTTATTGTTGTTTATTAAAGTATTTAAATAATTAGTAATTTGACTATTTTCAGGCTGCTTTTCCAAAGCAGTGTGTAAAACCTTAATAGCTTCTTTAATGCGACCTAATGGACAAAGTGAAGTTGCAAGGTTGTAGTACAATAAAGCCATGTTATTATCAATGCTTATAGCACGTTGAAATAGTTCTACTGCTAAGTCATGACGGTTAAGTTTTTGAGCAATAAGTCCAAGTAAATTTATTACCGCAATGTAGTTGGGATAAACTTGAAGAATAGCTGTGCATAATTTATCAGCATCTGTATACCGTTGTGCTTCAAAATGGGAAAATGCTTGTTTGTATGCTTCATCAACTGATAGTGGCTGCTGAATATGACTATTATTTAAAGGGTCATCCATAATTTTGCCGTTGCATTTTATAAAGTATACATTTACCTAAATAAGCATTAATTACCAACCATTTTACTTTTAAGCTATGAGGTTTTCTAGTTTACTTGGTATTGATCTCCATATATTCATTGGTAAGATACGGGTAATTTCTAAATGTAAAGAACACTAAAGCATATAGATGCAGAACTTTTCTGCACATTACAAATAGTACAACTAGCCCCAAAATACGATAAACAATAACAGATGTTGATCATCTATCTAATTTTATACAAGCAAAATATCTTAAATATATTAAAGCGAAAGTTTTTTATGGTAACCACAAACCAGATGCAATTCAAATGCTTCAAAGCATGGGATCAACTACCAAAAAGTGCAGAAATCCTGTTTGGTCAGGCAGAAAAGCAGAGCCTGTTTCTTTCCCGCCCCTGGTTTGAGAACCTTGCAGCAACTGCACTAGGTCAGGATCAAAATCTACTATTAGCCTGTGTTGTAGATAGTAGGTGTGTACTTGCCATTCTCCCTTTGACCACCAGAGATGATGGTAATTACGAACCCCTAAGCCATCATGTTACACCACTGTATTCTATTCTTTTAGAAGAGACAAAGCGAGACGCTATTATCACTTGTCTTGTTGGTGGATTACAAAGCTTACCAAATAAAATCCACCGTTTTCTTCCTATTGATGCAGATGACAAAAATATGAACCACTTACAGCAGGTTATGGAATCTTTAGGATATGAGTGCAACCGTTATATTCGCATATTCAACTGGGTCCATTCTATAAATGGAGCCTCGTTTAAGCAATACATGGCAGCCCGACCTGCACATTTGCGTAACACTATAAAGCGTAAAAGTCGTAAGTTAGAACGAGAGCACGGCTATCATATCCGCCTCTTCGTAGATGATGACCTACAACTTGCTTTAACGGATTATCAGAAAGTTTTTCGAGCAAGTTGGCAGGGAACCGAACACTTTGCTGGTTTTATTCCGGGTCTTCTCAATCACTTTGCCAAACATGGCTGGTTAAGGCTTGCTATTCTCTACTCTGACCAACGTCCCATAGCTGCCCAACTCTGGTTTGTTGCACATCAAAAAGCTAGCATTTTCAGACTTGCTTACGATAAAGCATGGAAAAATTATTCACCAGGTTCAATTCTCACAAGCTACTTGATGGAACATGTCATCGACATCGACAAAGTTAATGAGGTAGATTTTCTAACAGGTAACGACCCCTATAAACAAAATTGGATGAGCAGATGCAATAAGCGTTGGGTAATGGGATGTGGAAACAAACCTAAATTTCAAAGTACACTTATAAGAATTATTGCAAGAATGAAGGCTTTAGGTGAACGTGTCTTAACTTAATAATATAGGTAGATATTTTTTAAAATAAAAAAAAACACTAAATTTTATTTTAAAGTTCAAGCTGGTTTCAAAGGCTTATAAAGCATGCATGCAGATGATTTTTGCTTGTAGGATAAACTAGATAAAATTGTAGCAACCTTATTGATGATTAGAGTTACGCCAATATTGTTAAAATTAATTATGGGGTAGGCTAGATGGCAACTTGACATCAACAAAACATCCTGTATTTTCATTTAATACAGAATTTAAAGAAGCCACAAGGCGGTAACAATTGGGCTACAGGGGCTAATTCCAAGTAAGGGTGAATTATTAAGATCCCCTAAGGCAGACATATGAAAAATTGTTTTATGGCTCAGAACCCAAGCCATCCAAAAATAGGTCAGTTTTCCGGTAGAATCGGCTGGACTGGGGCAATGCCACTATCCATAATGTCTACAATAGCACCACTCAAAAGCATCAAGTGTGGAGTAGGCAAGATGGCAACTTGACAGTAATCCCTTTATCTGCTTGTATTAGTACTTTATGATATTATAATAAACTGGTATTTAGTTCTTTCAATACGTCAGAATTTTCTGCTCAAGGAGTAATTAGACCATGATTGGTAGCAACCCATTTGTAGAACTCTCGTCACTCATACCTCAGTCTGCCATGAAGACCTATGTGATCTTAATGATCATTGCTGTCATTGTGGGCGTGGTGCTCGATCTTATGCACAAAAAGAGTGCCACATACTTTTTCCAAAATGCGGAAAAAGCCGAAAAATCTCGTACGCGAGATATTAGCGATAGTGAAAAATTTGCTATTGCAACCCAGACCCTCCTTGTAGATGTTCTCACTTCTGGCGAGTTCTACAATCAGGAACGTCGCATGGCGCACATGCTCAAGATGTTAGGTTTTATCACTTTCATGATATCTACCTTGGTCCTGATATTCTCAGGTGATGCTCCAGCTTTCGCTGCGGTAACATGGCACTTGGGTGCAATGATGGTAACCGCTGGCGGTACATGGTTCTGGTTCACCATGCGAGTTAACGGATCATCCGAAGGGCAACCATGGACATCTGTAGTTAAGGGTGACGCTTTTGTTCTCTCTTTGATTGGCACTACCTTTTTTGGTCTGGTATGGTCTTATCTCCAGTCATCTGGCTCTAGCTTTGCTATGTTAGCATTCAGCTTGTTCTTGCTCTCATCCACAATTTTATTTGGTGGTGTGCGTTGGTCCAAGTTTGCCCATATGTTCTTCAAGCCTGCAGCAGCTTACCAAAAGCGGATTGCAAAAGCTGATGGTTCTAACGAGAACCTACCTGAACTGGGTGACTTAACTGACCCTGAGTTACAGAAAAAATTCCCAGATATCCCAGAATACATGGGCAGCAACCCGCCCAACATGGGACTCGGCATCAAGCGTGAAGCTCCTAAGCATTACTAAAATTACGAAACGATTATTGTTTCTCCACCTGATAAGGATATAAAAAATGCCAACTTTCGTCTATATGACAAGATGTGATGGCTGCGGGCACTGC
>JADGBW010000002.1:0-13914 GCA_015231305.1 Magnetococcales bacterium
TAATATGATATCAGTTATAAATGATACTGTAGTAAAATATAATAATATATTTTGCTGTGTCTTAAAATTTTGAAATTATTATTAAGTTGAATTTCGCCTAAAAGAGAAATATATGAAACATTGCAATAAATGCACACACAACAAAAAAGTTGTGTTATGATACCGCCATTTAATAAAGATGGTAATCTTCCCAAGGGAGTTCATATTGCTACATGGGAGGAGTTTGAAAAAAGGTTTGCTATAAATCCAGATAGAGAATATCTGCTCTACTATCTTAAAAAAGCTTCTTCAGCGTTGGCAAAAGCTGGGAGTGCTAAGATATTTATCGATGGTAGCTTTGTCACTGATTGTGGAATACCAGGAGACTATGATATGTGTTGGCAAGCTGAAAATGTTGACCCTAACTTACTGGATCCAATGTTTCTTGATGTTATATCACCTAGACAGACCATGAAGGATAAATACCGGGGGGATATTTTCCCTGAAACTTATGGCTCCCAATCTATGTTAGATTATTTCCAGGAAGATCGTGAAGGTAGAAAAAAGGGTGTTGTTGAGTTGAATCCAAGTTACTGTCATGATTAAAAATGAACGTCAATATAAAGTAAGCAAGAAGAGAGCTGAGAAATTCCGCATATCTCTCCTAGAGCTTGATGAGCAAGCTGCAACTAATGGTTGCCCTAAAAACATTCATCCAAAAATATTTAAGGCACAACGAGATTCTCTTTATACTTTACAACAAGAGCTTATTGTGCAGCTTAAAGAGTATGAAATGCTCAAAAATGGAGAGGTTCAACTTCTCCATGGAGCAACATTGCAGGAGCTACCAAAACAGTTAATAAGGGCTCGTATTGCCCTTGGCATGACACAAAAAGAGCTTGCAATACGTTTAGGAAAAAAAGAGCAACAAATACAGCGGTGGGAAGATAGTGAGTACGAGTCGGTATCTTTTAAAAAACTTGCATTAATAAAAGATGCCTTGGGGTTGCGAATAAGTGAGTCAATTTTTCTGCCTGCTCCTGAGCAAGCTAAGGCAATACTATTTAATAGCCTGTCACAAATAGGGTTGAGTACTGATTTTATTAAGAGACGTTTACTGCCAATTGAATTGAAAAACCAAGAATTGTCAGAAGAAAACTCTGTTCAATGGGCTCAAGAGGCAGCAGAGTTTATTGGTTGGATATTTAATTTGTCAGCAGATGCTCTTCTGGGTGGAAAGCCTCTTCTCATTAGTAGTAATTCTAGCAATGAGGTGCGATATAAGCTTCCTGAAGGTAGAAAAGAAGATTTTGTTAACGCTTTTACTGTATATGCCAGCAAGCTTGCCTCTATTCTACCTCCTATTGTAAGTAGGGCCAGGCCAGTTGGGTCTTTAGAACCCCCTGAAGTTATATATAATAAAATTTGTAATGATGATGGTGTCCCTTGCTTAAAAAAAGCTTTGGAATATGTATGGGGGCTAGGAGTGATTGTTCTACCCTTGGGAGATGGAGGAGTTTTTCACGGTGCATGTTTTCGTAAGTTTGGCATAAATATTATTGTATTAAAACAAAAACATACATCTCCTTATGAGTCTAAATGGCTATTTGATCTTTTTCATGAGCTTTACCATGCTTACCAACATCCAGAACTAGACTCTTTTGCTTATGTTGAGAATATTGATAATTGTTCCCATATTAATAGAGAAGAGGAGGAAGCTGCTAATCGTTTTGCAGCTGAAGTATGTTTAAATGGAAAATCAAACATTCTAGTGAAGGCATGTTTTAAAGAGGCAAGTAACGAAATACAATTTCTGAAGAATGCTGTCCAAAGTGTTGCAAAAAAATTCAACGTTTCTCAAGGTCTGCTTGCTCTACAGGTGGCTTATGCTGCTAAAACCAAATATGGTAAGAAGTGGTGGGGAGCTGCCTTTAATCTTCAGGGGGAGACAGACCACCCTCTTGATACTACAAGGCTGGTTTTTTTGTCTAAAGTGGACTTATCTAAACTTAGCAATAAGGAGCGAAGTATTTTGGAAAGAGCACTTGAGGATGAGTAATGGTTAATAAATTTGTTGTAAAAAAAAAGCCACTCCAAACTGGAGTGGCTTTTTTTTGGCAATTTATGCTTATCTTCTATTACCGCGATTTGCTTTTGGTCCAGCACCTCTTTTGTTGCCGGGCGAGGTACGGTTTTTGTTGCTGGCAGATCTGTTGCCACCACTTGGAGATTTGTTATAACTGCTTGCTGGTTTGCTGCTACTTGCATGTTTGCTGCCGCTTTCAGATCTGTTTTTATCGCTGCTACTTTTTTTAAAACTGCGATTGCCGCTTTTTCCTTTGCGTTGTTGTTCGCCACCTGCGGTTGAGCGTTTATCATCACCACCGCTACGTGGGCCACCACTTTTTTGTCCTGGGCTACGTTGGCTGCTGCTGCGTTCGCTACTACTACGTTTTTTAGAGCTACTACTACGCTCACTACTGCTGCGCTCTCCGCCACCACTACTCTCACCGCTGCTACTGCTTTCACCGCCACTGCGTTGGCCTCCACCATCACTGCGTTGGCTGCCACCGCTGCGTTTTTTGCCGCCACCAGTGCGTTGCCCGCCACCTCCGCGTTTTCCTCCACCACCACTGCGTTTTCCACCACCACGTTGTCCGCCCCCATTGGGCTTGGGTTTTATGAAGGGGGCATTTGCTGCTCCATCTGAATGGAATGGATGGTCGGTATTTACCTCAATATCCATGCGAATGGCTCTTTGGATTTCACGGAGGTAGAACCTTTCTGCCGCATCACAAAAAGAAATTGCCATGCCTTCTAGGCCCGCTCTTGCAGTACGTCCTATACGGTGGACATAGTTTTCTGGTTCGTTGGGTAGGTCAAAATTAATTACGTGTGTTATCCCTTTTACATCAATACCTCGTGCTGCAATATCTGTTGCAACCAATACTCGCACCAAACCTTTGCGAAATTGCAAAAGGGCCTTTTCTCTTGCGCCTTGAGATTTGTTACCGTGGATAGCAGTGGTTTTAATACCTTTTTTATCTAGCTCTTCTGCTACCTTGTTAGCTGCATGTTTGGTGCGGGTAAAAACCAAAGCTCTTTGTATGTTGTTGTTTTCTATAAGGTGTTGTAGTAAGGCACGTTTATTGGACTTATCAACATATATAATGCTCTGTTTAATTTTATCAACTGTTGTGGCTTGTGGGGTTACCTCGACTTTTACAGGGTTTTTCAATAATCCTGCTGCTAGTTCTTCAATGTTTGCCGGCATAGTTGCAGAAAAAAGCAGAGTCTGACGGTTTCTTGGTAGAGTTTTTATTATTTTTTGAATATCAGTGATAAAACCCATGTCCAACATTCTATCTGCTTCATCTAAAACAAATGTCTCTAACTCATCTAGACGTACATAGCCTTGGTTCATTAGGTCTAATAATCTACCTGGTGTAGCGACTAAAATATCAACACCACGAGAAATTGTACGTACCTGTGGGTTTTGGCTAACACCACCAAAGACAACACAGCGATTAAGGCGAATGCCTCGGCCTAGCTCGGCAAAGCTAGCATCAATTTGTGAGGCAAGCTCTCTGGTTGGAGTCAATATCAATGCTCGTGTTCGTCTAGGACCAACACGTTTTTTACGGTGGCTCAAGCTATTTATAATAGGTAGAGCAAAAGCAGCGGTTTTACCTGTTCCGGTTTGGGCAATACCTAGGAGGTCAGCCCCTTCTAATAGTGGAGGGATTGCTTGAGATTGAATTGGAGTTGGTTTTGTGTAGCCTATTTTATTTAGTGTGTTGTGAAGGGCGGGGATTAATGGTAAATCAGAAAATTCAGACACAAATATACATTCCGTTGTTCTTAAAAATATCAAAGAGATTGGCTCTACCGAACGCTGCCAATCTGCTGTGAATAATTTAAAAGATTGCGTCCGGGGGAGGACAAGGTCTACTTGTTGGTTGCTGTTGTCAATGATATTTACATTTAAAAATAGAAAATTAATGTAACTAACTCAGCTAAGATTCATTTCTGTCACCAAAATTATGTGGCATTATGCAGTTTGAAAATAATTATTTTGAGGAAAAAAAATGGCTGAAAAATCTCCAAAAAAACTAACAAGCTGGCGGCCTTACCTGAAATCTGGTGAGCGTATATTTATTGGTTCCAATGCTGCCTGTCCCAACGCCTTGATCTCAGAGCTTTTAAAACAGGCTAAGCATTTTCAAGATGTTGAGGTGGTGCACATACTAACACTGGGTGGTAGTCCTTGGTCGCAACAAAAATATCGCCAATCTTTTAAGGTTAACTCTCTATTTTTGGGGCCAGGATCACGTGAGGCCGTGGCAAGTGGAATAGCAGACTATACACCGTGTTTTCTTTCAGAAATACCATCACTTTTTAGTGATGATATACTGCCTATTGATGTGGCTGTAATACAGGTATCTCCTCCCGACGCCCAAGGTTTTTGCTCTTTGGGGGTATCAGTGGATGTGGTCTCTGCTGCTTGTCGTAATGCCCGTACTGTTATTGCTCAGATAAACCCCTCTATGCCTCGAACTTTTGGCCGAAGCTTTATACCCTTTAACTCTATAGATGCCTACATTGAGGTGGATGAACCAATAATTGAGCTGCCAGCCAAAGCCCAAGATGATGTGACACTTAGGATTGGTCACAATGTTGCCATGTTAATAGAAGATGGTAGCACTCTACAGATGGGTATTGGACGGATTCCTGATGCTGTTTTGAAGAGTTTGCAAAACCATCGCAACCTTGGTATCCACACTGAGATGTTTAGTGATGGGTTAATTGACTTAATGGAAAAAGGTATCGTTGATAACTCCCGAAAGACTTTGCATCCTGGCAAAACTATCACTTCATTTTGTATGGGCAGCAAAAAACTATATGATTTTGTCCATGAAAACCCCCATGTGGAGTTCCATCCATCTGAATATACCAACAATCCTTCAATTATTGCCCAAAATGAGAGCATGGTTGCAATCAATAGCGCTATTGAGGTTGACCTCTCAGGGCAGGTTGTGGCTGACTCAGTTGGTAGCAGATTATATAGTGGTATTGGCGGGCAGGTAGATTTTATTCGCGGTGCAGCCCAAAGCCTTAATGGTCATCCAATTATAGCTCTTCCTTCCACAGCTAAAAATGGCACAATATCAAAAATTGTTCCTTCAATAAGTAAAGGTTCAGGTGTTGTAACTTCAAGGGGTGATGTCCATTATGTAGTGACCGAATACGGTATTGCTACACTACGGGGTAAGAGTATAAGGGAGAGAGCTTTAGAGCTTATTCAAGTTGCCCATCCCGATTTTCGTGATGAGTTGCTTCGTCAGGTGCGAGAGCATTATTGGGTTCCCGATTATCAAGTCGCTAGCTCTACTCGTGTGGTGGAGTTGGGTGATTCTGAAATGGTGAAAGTAAATCTTAAAGACAAAAAATTTACTTTACGGCCTCTACGAGCCTCAGATGAACGTATTTTGCAAGAGTTTTTCTATTCCCACACCCAAGAGACTTTGTTAATGCGTTATAATTACGGTATCAACCGTATGTCCCGTGAGAAAGCCTATTCTTTGGTAAATGTTGACCAAACAAGTGATTTGGCACTCTGTATAGTACGTCGCAAGGGGCCAAAGGAGAGAATTCACGGAGTTGGTCGTTATTATTATGTAAAAGAGGGTAACTTTGGTGAGGTGGCATTTGTGGTTAGGGAGTCTAGCCGACAAAATGGTATTGCCTTTGAGTTACTGCAAAATATAGTTGCTATAGCTAAGCTCAGAAAGCTCTCTCGTCTAGTGGCACTTGTTAAGGCTGGCAATAAACCCATGCTTAAGGTTTTAAAGAAAAATGGTTTTACCAAGGGGGTAAGTGAAGATCCACTTGAGATTGTTATGGAGCTAAATTTACCCTAATTTTTGCTTTAGCAAAACGTGGCTTTAGCTAGCGTTTCTAGGTTTAACAAAAGACTATTACAATTTTTATAAAAAACGAGGGAAAAATGGAAAACTTTTTAACGCAATTAAATCTAGATCCTATAGTCTATCTTGGGATAGGTGGCGTGCTGGTTTTACTGGGGATTTTTAAAATTATCAGCAAGGGCATATCTATGATTGTGTGGGTTGTGCTTTTGGTAGTTGGGGTCTCTGTTACCTCTTATGGCCTACAGGAGGGGGGGATTATCCTGCCACCAGAATTTGCAGAAAAATTTGAGAAAATAATTGGCCCCGGTAAAGAGATGACAGAGCAAGCAATGAAACAGTTTTGCACCGAAATGTTAGAAGAGCAAGTAGGAACCCCCACTTGGTGTGAGGAGATAAAACAAAAACCAAAAGTCGACTGGACACCAAATGATGCTATCCAGTATACCAAAGTATGCGTTTTTAAAGAGTAGGAAAAAAATCTAGATACGGCAGTTGTCAGCAGGCTGCTACTGCTGTCGTATCTAAGAGTTATTTTACATATGGTACATATTTAGGATCTTCATTTTTAATATGGTCAATAAACCATGAAGAGAGATACCTTACTAGTTTTGCTGTGGCGTGGGTAATTAAGCCAGTGTGGTCTAGATCGTCACGAAATTTTGCCAGATCGTTTTCAAATTTAGCATGCATAAGTTTATGGGCTGCAAGATCAGGGTATCCTCCCTTTTCCATCATCTCTTCTTCTTCTCTGAAATGGCTGCCGACATAACTCTCTAAAAACTCATGGGCCTCTTTTAAACGGGGGTAGGTAACACTTGTTGCTTGGCTATCTAAAGCTATCTCTAATCTGTCTATACGTTCAATGATATTTTTATGCTGTGTATCTACAGTCTGGATACCCAACTCAAGTTTACTACTCCACTCCATTTTACTTAACCTTAGAAAAAAAAGAGATTATACCAGAAACGGCAATTAGCTTATAAAGTGCTGTCAACTTTACGGATCTAGGAATACAGTTACATGTTTGTTACAATGAAAGAATATACAAATATTTTAAAGTATAAAAGTATAAAATGTAAAAATTGTAAATTAATTGTTAAGGCTTTTTAACGGTAAGTAGAAAACAGTTTCCGTCAGCTCGTGGCTTGCTGACAGTATAGTTCTCATCCTGTAATGAGATAGGTACATTTTTTATTGGTTCCCCACCATTTAATCGTACTGTTAGTGTCTGGCCAGAGGACATCTCTTCTAACTTTAACTTTACCCGTACAAAGGTCATTGGGCAATTATCAGCTGTAATATCAATAAATGCGTCGGTGTTCATAGTTATCACTCAAATTGTTCAGCTAGTAATGTGGCAGGTTGGACAGTTGGGGTCTTTATAAGGTATTTTGTTTAACAAAGTATATGTATCTGCTGTAAAGTTTGTTAACTGGGGTGAAGCAATTTTTGGTGGTTTAAGTAGAAACAGAATTGCATGTTGAGCCAGAATTGAGCCAATTAATCCTGGAACCATATTTTCAACCCAGTTTTTTTGGTTTTTTGTAGAATGTAGGGGAGGGGTTGAAGTAAGGCAAAATGGACAAGGTGCTTGTAAAATCCACCCTGTGGAGCCATCACAACCAGCAGATATTATAGGGGTTCTCGTAAGTTGACAAGCAGATGTTAGCTTCTGTTGTATAACATGGTTGTTACTGGCATCTATTACAATGGACCACTGCTTAACCCAGCTCTCAATATCTTCTTTAAGATTTTTTGGTGAATAAACCCTAACTTCAATATTTGGGTTACGAGATTTTGCTTGAAAGGCTAAATTATTTGCACTGCTTAAGCTGGGGTCTAGTAACCCCCATTTACCAACACCAGCACCAACCCCATAGAGAAAAAATGGCTGGCTTATAGAGTTGGCCCCAACAAGGCCCACACTGCTTTTGCCTAATTTTTTTTGTCCTATACCACCAATTTCTGGCAGAAGAATTTGCCGGGAATATCGGTCCATCCATGAAGTTTGCTTTTCCATTTATTGGAATAGTGGTGTTGAGATATAACGCTCAGCAAAGTCTGGTAGAATAATCACAAACCTTTTGCCTTTAAATTCAGTGTTTTGGGCTAGCTCAAGTGCAGCAGCTACTGCTGCCCCAGAGGATATACCACAGGTGATTCCCTCTTCACTTGCTAGTTGTCTTGAGGTCTCTACTGCTGTTTGGTCGTTAACAGTAATTATTTTATCAATTAAATTAACTTGCAAAATAGGGGGAATAAAACCTGCTCCTATTCCTTGGATCATGTGAGGGCCTGGCATATCTCCAGATAGTATAGCAGAATTAGTAGGTTCTACTGCTATAGCAGTTAAGTTTGGCAGGTTTTGTTTTAGCCGTTTTACTACTCCAGTTAAGGTTCCACCAGTGCCAACCCCTGCAATAAAAACATCTAGTTGAGAGTCAGTATCTCGTATAATTTCCTCAGCAGTGGTACGCTCATGAATTTCTGGGTTAGCATAGTTTGAAAACTGGCTTGGCATAAACGAGTTACTTTTTTGGTTTAAAATTTCTTCTGCCTTATCTATTGCGCCTTTCATTCCCGTTAATGCCGGAGTTAAAACTACTTCTGCTCCTAGTAGTTGTAAAAGCTTGCGTCGTTCCAGAGACATGTTGTCAGGCATGGTAAGGATTAACTGGTAACCTCTAGCAGCACAGACAAAAGCTAGGGAAATACCCGTATTGCCTGAGGTTGCTTCAACAATATTTGCCCCAGTAGTTATTTTTCCGTCTTTTTCAGCTGCCTCAATCATGGCAAGGCCAATGCGGTCTTTAACCGAACCCATTGGGTTAAAAGATTCTAGCTTCACCAGTAGTTCTACATCATATTGTGCGCCAATTTTATTTAATCGTACTAGTGGTGTATTGCCTATAGTTGCTGTGATATCGTTATAAATGTTACCCATGGTATCTCCAGTTTTATTTCTGGCTAAACTTATTTAATTATTACAATGTTGGACAGTTTGTGTTACGTGGCAATAACTACAAAATTGGTTAGAGGTTGTTTTATTAAAAAATTAATTTAGGTTAATATTTCCACAACCAGAACACTCGTATCTCCTCTTTAAAGGGGTTGTTCTGCGCCGTTGGCGATTAGCATCTATTGTTAATAATTGGTTGCTAATTGGTGTGCCTTCTTCAAAGAGTATTTTTATCGCCTCAATTGCCATCAACCAACCAACCTCCCCAACTAATGGTCCCAATACTCCTTCTGAACGGCAATTTGCCTCTTGTCCGGCGGGCGGGCCGTAAAATATACAACGCAAACATGCCGAAACTCCCGGTATGACGGTCATTAATTGCCCCCTAAAACCAATGGCAGCTCCATGAACCAATGGGATGCCAAGTTGTAGGGATGCATCATTTGCATCAAAACGGGTAATAAAATTGTCTGACCCATCAATTATAAGAGCAGCATCCTGGGCTTGGGCGGTGATCTCTTCTACAGATTGCAACCTTTTAACAATGGGCGTAATTTTTAAATCTGGCCTTTGTAAGCTTACATATTTTGCTGTCCGCTCTGCCTTGGATAAGCCAATATCATCCATGGTGTAGATAATCTGACGATGCAGGTTAGAAAGCTCTGTTTGGTCAGGATCAACAATAACAATCTCACCAAGGGGTGCTCCTTTAGGGTTTGCTATCAGTGCCATTATTACACTGCTACCAAGCCCACCAGCCCCTATTAATAGAATTTTTTTTGGCAAGACTGTTTTTCTCTTACTCAAATTGAGTAGGTTATCCGGTTGTAGACTTCACTGGGAACACCATTTTTAAAGGCTCTTGTAGTTAAATCTTCAACGGTAATATTGTCCATCATCTCTAATATTTGCTCTTGAAATTCTGCCCATAAAGGGCGAATTACCTGCTTCCCTATGGGGCCGACAGCCATATCTGGTGGCAGACCAGACTCATTGTCTTCGTCCTCTACAACCATCACCACACGGGCTATATCACCAACACTGATTTTAGCCCGCTCACGTGCTAGCAGATACCCTCCACGTGGTCCGCGTATTCCTTTAAGGATTCCCGCTTTAACCAATCTTTGCATTACCTGTTCTAGGTAACGTTGAGGTACACCTTGACGACTAGTAACTTCGCGTATTTGCACTGGTTCACCACCAGAGTTATAAGCGATATCAGTAACTGCCTCTATGGCATACAATAGTTTTTTAGAAAATTTTAGCATTTTGTAAATTTATCCCCCTACCTACAAAAATATTTTGAAGGTAAAAAATTAACTACCTGTACTACCAAACCCCCCCTTGCGCTGGGTTTGGTTAAGGTCAGAAACTACATTCCATTGGCATTGGTTAACTTTAGCCAATAAAAGTTGGGCGACTCTTTCGCCACGTTTGATAACAAATGGCTCAAGGCCGTGGTTAATTAAAATAACACCTACCTCACCCCTATAGTCAGAGTCAATAGTACCGGGTGAGTTCAGTACAGTGACCCCTTTTTTAAGCGCTAGCCCTGATCTTGGTCTTATTTGACCTTCCCAACCTACTGGTATAGCCATGCTTAATCCTGTTGGAATAAGCTCTCTTTCACCGGGTTTAATGGTAACAGTTGTATCACTGGCAATAGCTGCCCGAAGATCCATACCAGCAGAGCCAGCAGTTTCATATCTTGGCAGTTCCAGCCCATCGCCGTGTGGTAAAATAAGTAGGTCAATTGTTGGTGTTTGGTTAGCCATTATTTTTATTTGTATTTAATAGGGTTGCAATTGTTTGTATTAACTTAGCAGCGACCATATCTTTAGAGAGTAGGGGCCATGGCTCCTCTTTGCCGCTGTTATAAAGAACTGTGACTTGGTTAGTGTCAACTCCAAACCCAGAATGTGCATCTAGGAGGTCATTAATTACCAGGAGGTCACAATTTTTTCTCTTAATTTTTTCTCTGCCACGTTTAAGGGCTTCCCCGGTTTCAGCAGCAAACCCAACTACTACTCGGCCATCTTTTTTTGCAGCTAGAGTTGCTAAAATATCTGGGTTTACGGTTAGTTCTAATGTGAGTTGTTTGTTGTCCTTGTTTTTTTTTATCTTTTGGGTCTCTTGGGTTACAGGACGGTAGTCACCAACAGCAGCAGTTAAAATTGCCCCTGTACATCCATTAGCCCAAGCTGCCATGGATTTATCATACATCTCTTGAGCAGAAGTAGCAGGTTGTAGCTCTACCCCTTGGGGAGGATCATTTTTTAAGGGTCCGTGTATTAATACTACTTGTGCCCCTGCATATAATGCAGCTTTACATATGCTCAAGCCCATTTTACCAGTGGAGTGGTTGCTTATAAAACGTACTGGATCTATTGCTTCATGTGTGGGGCCAGCAGTTATTAATAGACGGTGTCCGGCTAGAATTTTTGGTGTTAAAAGGCTTTGGGCAGCCTCAACAATATCTTCAATTGGGGCGAGTCTTCCTTCACCCTCTTCACCACAAGCTAATGCGCCACTATTAGGGTCTATAAACTGTACCCCATCTTTTTTAAGCTGTGCCACATTACGTTGGGTTGCAGGGTTTTGCCACATACGGCTGTTCATAGCTGGTGCTACTAATTTAGGGCCATCATAGGCCAATATTGTAGTTGAGGCTAAATCATCAGCTATTCCTGTAGCCATTTTTGCTATTAGGTTGGCTGTTGCTGGGGCTATAATAAGAATGTCACTGTTTTTTGTCTGATGGATATGATCCATACCATCAGCTAGTATTGGGTTGAAAAGGTCGCTGTTGACTAGCTCTCCTGAAAGAGCCTGTAGTGATAGTTCAGTTACAAACTCAAGTGCTGATTTTGTCGCCACAACTGATACACTTGCACCCTCGCGACGAAAGGTACGAATGAGGTCGCAAGCCCGATAAGCAGCAATTCCACCACTGACAATAAGAGAAATATTTTTTTTTGCCCAAAAATTCACAATCAAAAACCTTAATACCTAGGTTCTATAATAATATACAACTGAATTATCCACCAATTTCAGTGTATGTCAAAGATTTTACGTCATTGATAGTGTTGAAATGATTGTCAACTTAAAAGGCATGTTTTTTGCGTATATATTTATGGGGTCATAGATGCTTAAACATGATTATAGCAACTATTGGGTTATATACTTGATGTAGCTAGGGTTTGCTGGTGTCAAAAGGTGAGCGATCTATCCCAGATATTTAGGCAAAATCTGGATTAATTCTATATCTGTTGCAATAGGATAAAATATTGTGTCTGTTATTTTAGGCAGCAATTCTGTTTTTTTATCAAAAAGCCAGCCTGCACTTTTTCGGGTTTTGGCAAGTTCTACTCTTGTATTAGTGCTTGGGCTGTCAGGTTGTACAGTTAAACCAGAGCCAATTAGCAATCAGGAGGTAGAAAAACGTGTGCGGGCTGATCTTGGGCGACTATTTGCCCACCAGGAACCAGTCTCTCTACGTGTAGGTCTCCATGAGGCCATGGCCAGAGCGGTAAAATATAATTTACAACGCCGAGTTAAGCAGATGGAAGAGGCGTTAGCCGTTGAAGATTTAGCGGTTGCTAAGAAGGATCTATTGCCAAAAACAGCAGTTCATGCTGGATATACCATGCGAAATAAGGAGAATGTCACAACTTTACAGAATTCTAACCTAAAATTATTAAACCAAGACAATGAACACAGTGTTGCTGGTTTAACTTGGACATGGAGCCTTTTAGATTTTGGTGTTAGTTATGTACATGCTAGGCAAAAAGCAGATGAAGTATTGGTCTATCGGGAAAAACGCCGTAAATCTACTCAGTTGTTGATACATGAGGTGAGAACCCGCTATTGGCAAGCTGCAATGACCGATCAAATAATACCCAAGTTGGACCAACTGCTTAAAGAGGCAAAATTAGCACGGGACAACTTATTAAGAATGGAAGCAGCAGGGCAAGAGGTTCCTGCTATTGCATTAGAAGGTCAGCAAGTTTTATTAGATACTACCCATAAATTATGGGATATGCGAAGAAAGTTGATTGAATCTAAAAGTGAGTTAGCAGTACTCATGAACCTACCCCCCGGAACCAAGTTTATGCTTGCAGCCCAAGGAGGGGAGGAGTTAAAAGATGATTTGGTCTATCTACCAGTGTTAGCTTTAGATCAATATGCACTTTTAAACCGTTCTGAGTTGCGCAGTGAAGATTACAAAGAGCGGATAAGTGCTTTGGAAGTACGTAAAGTTCTGTTAAAAATGCTGCCAAATATTAGTTTTTTGCAAGGGTATGGCTATGATAGTAATAACTACCTGCAAAACCAGTCATGGAACTCAGTTGGAACCCAAATATCTTGGGACCTTTTTAACCTTACCTCTACACCACAAAGACTAAAACTTGCCAAGCTAGGTAAAGAGGTTGTGCGCACAAGACGACTAGCTTTTAGTATGGCAGCCATAACTCAATTGCGTATTGCCTTGCAAAGTTATCATATTTCTAAACGCGACTTAAGCATTGCTAGTGACCTTAATATGTTACAGGTTCGTAAGGTACAGCAGATAGAAAATGATAGAAATAATTTACCAAACTATAACGTAAAAAGTATTGAACAAAGGGCGTTGGCTCTAATATCTCAAGTAGAGCAGGGGCTATCTTATGCTCAGATGCAGAGCGACTTAGGGCGGATTCATCTCACCCTTGGTGTTGACCCTCTGCCTCTATCAGGACATGTAGATATAGCAGATATTCAGACAACAACCAGGCTTTTAGCAATGCGTCAGGATAGTGTAACAAGTGCGGTTATTTCTGCTATTCCTAGTACCCTGCTTAATGCTTCACCTACTGCTGATTTAATAGCTGAAACAGATACTGGATCTTTGGCAAAAGGTGATGCATCTGGTTTTTGGAATCTTTTAGAAAAATTTTCAGACAAACTAGATGATAAGAAAAATGGTGGTGGTATTTCAGGAAGTCAGCCAGTTCTTGCTCATGCTGCTCAGCCTCAACAACAAATTGCTCAGCCACAACAAATTGC
>JADGBW010000002.1:14014-76709 GCA_015231305.1 Magnetococcales bacterium
CAACAAATGCAGCACCCAAACTATCTGCCACCAGGATCTGGTCCCCAAGGCTATGTGCCACCAGGGGGAGTCTTTCCACAACCACCTTCAGAGGCGGTCCCAGTTATTTTGATGGAAAATTGATTTATGACACTGATAAGTAAACACAAGCCGATGTTGTTTGGTTCTCGGCTCCTTATCTCTCTTATGGTTTTTGCCTTTATGATGAGTTTTTCCTCAAAAGCAGAAGCTGAGTGTCTCCGTGGAAATTGTGTAAACGGTTTTGGTACTTTTCTCTGGCCTTCTGGTGCTCGTTATGATGGAGAGTTTTATAACGGAACCCGCCATGGTGCAGGGAGTTATCTGTTTGCTGATGGGTCATTATATGTTGGTGAATATCTCCATGGTGTTCGCCATGGCAAAGGAACATTTGTTTGGGCTTCACGAAAAAAATACGTTGGTGAATGGGTTAATGGTCACCAGACCGGATACGGTATTAAAACCTGGCCCGATGGTCGTAGGCAGGCAGGACAGTTTATAAATGATACTTTTGTGCTCTATGAAAAGGACAAACCCAAGCCAGCAAGAGTTGCAAAATTACCAAAAACATATGCCAAACCTGAGCAAAAAAGTAAGCGGTTAAAACAGCCAGTAGGGCATATTGCCCCAGCACCTGTAAAGGCTATAACTCCCAAGCCTTCTATACCTCTAAAGCAGCAAACAAAAGTTGCAAAACAAGGGGGTGCTCATAAGTTTACTGTCAGACCACCAGTTAGTTATCAAGGTGGTGCACAGTCTAATTTGCCAATACGCAAAAATAATTTTTCCAAAACACAGCCAAATGTACCATTAAAAATGCAGGCAAAAGTTCAGCCCAAAGCATTGCCAAAGATGCAGGCACAGGCTCAGCCAAAGGTATTGCCAAAAATGCAGGCGCAGGCTCAGCCAAAGGTATTGCCAAAAATGCAGGTGCAGGCTCAGCCAAAGGCATTGCCAAAAATGCAGACACAGGCTCAGCCAAAGGCATTAGCAAAGACACAGATTCAGCCAAAAGTTCAGGCTAAATATCAGCCAAAGGCATTGCCTTATGTTCATGCTGCAAAGGTGCAACCTAAGGTTCAGGCAAGGGCTAAGTATCCTGTTAAACCACCAGTTAAGGTTAGAGGTACTGCCTTAGCCCCCGTTAAGGTTGCGCCTACTAAAACAGCTATTAGAAAGCCACCTTTAGTGGTGGTAGATCCTACCCTTGGTATAATTGCTGACCATGGTAAAAACAGACCCTTAAAGTCAAAGGTTAAAGAGGCAAAACAAGTTGCTGCTATACCTTCTAAAAATGTATTTTCAACAAAAGTAAAAACGGTTGTTAAAGAAAATATTGTAAAAAGAAAAATGGCCCGTGTAGTGGTTCCTGCTGTACCGATTGCTACTCCACTTCCAAAATATAAAATTAAAAAAGCTGTGGTTACAAAGCTTGCTTCACAGTCAGTTACTCAAGGTGCTAAAACTACTGCAAAAGTTAAAAAGGTGGCAAAACTACCACCTTTGACTATGGGGGTAAAGCAAGCCGTAAGTAAGCTTAATAAACGATTTGATGAAAAGGATGCAGCTAATACTAATGCTGTTTTAGCAAATAAACCGCCTGTTACATACAACGAAAATATTGCTAAAGATCTGGTGCTTAAATTTAGCCGTAGAGTGATTAAATGGCCAGCTAATGGTAAGAAAAGAAGAAAGAGTGTAGTTGTGGTTCCTTCTGGTTTGGCTATTCCTGCTACTACAACCTTAACCAAAAAGAAGGTTAAAAAATCTTTGCCAGTTGTTAAGGCTAAAAAAGTTAAGACTGTAAAGAAAAAGCAGGTTAAAAAAATAGCTCCAAAAAAATCACAGCCAGTTGTTAAAGCAAAATTTGTTAATGCAGAAGAGATAAAATCATTAGAACCCTCTGTGTTGGTAATTCGCAAATATTATGCTCGTGGTATAAAAGAGCTTAAGGCTGGTCGTTACAGAATGGCGGTTGCCTCATTTGACGAGGCTTTAATAGAAAACTATATGGATGTTGATGCTTTGATTGGGCGTGGTCAAGCTTATCTTAAATTAGAAAATTATACCCGTGCTATCCAAGATTTTAACCAAGTATTAGGGATTTCTAAAAACTCTGCCAGAGTGCTTGTATTCAGGGGAAGTGCATATCGTAATGTTAAAGATTATACCCGTTCACTTAGGGATTTAAACAAAGGTATTAAGCTTTTACCAAGCATGTCCAAAGGCTACTATGAACGAGGTTTGACCCGAAGTGCAATGGGGCGGTTCGAAGAAGCCCATGCTGACTTTAATAAGGCTTTGAAGTTAGATAAAAAACAGTATGAAGTCTATGCTGCCCGTGGCCAAGTTTTGGCAAAAATGGGTAAATATAAAGAGGCAATCAGCGACTTTAACAAAGGTATAAAAAAACAGCCCGAGATTGCTGATTATTATTTTGCTAGAGCAAATGCCTATTCTGCTTCTGGTGATGCTGGAGCTTCTGTAAAAGATTATAACAAAGCAATCTCTTTAACTGGAGATGAGGCAGAGTATTATTTTGCTAGAGCTTTTGCTTATCAAGATCTTCGCCAACAGGGTAAAATGTGTACTGATCTTAAAATTGCTTGTAACCTAGGAGATAAACAAGGGTGTCAGATGTTAAAAAGTGAATGTAATTCTGGAATGTAGGAAAACCTGATAAAATGTCACACTCGTTGCCCCGTCCATCTAACTTTGCCGACTATTTTTAAGTTGTTTACCTCTTTTGATTGAAGAATTTGGGTTTCGTAGGCGTGGTTGTCATTTTTGACTATAACCGAACCGTCAAGTCCTCTTTGTAATCTTTTGGCAATCAGGTTGCTATCTTGCTGTATCACATAAATACCGTCGTTGCTTATTTGTTTCTCTCGCCTGTCAAAAAGTAAAAGGTCCCCAGGGTTTAGGGTTGGAGACATGCTGTCCCCTTGAACTATTACCAAGGCTAGCTCTTCTGGGTCTAGTTTCATCTCTTGGGTAATCCAGGTAGTCGTGAAAGCCAAAAAATCTACCTGCTGCTCGTTTATCCCGCCTTGCGTTGAGTCTCCAATGGCTACACCGCTTTGACTTGGTGTCAAAATATAGCTTTTCATCTTTGTGTGCTGAGCTATTGTTTTTTTACTGGGTTTTGCCAAAGCATTATCAGTAATTCGGCTAGAACCTTTACCAGTTAACAGCCAGCTTAATGATATGTCGGTCTTCCAGGCAATTTTTAATAGTGTGCGTAGTTGAGGTTGAGCGCCTTTATTCCATATGCCATCAAAAGTTGACTTGCCAATGCCAACATCTCTAGCCCAGGTGTGAGGAGCTTGTTTTCCAATCATTTGTCGCAATCGGTCTAAAAAGCCGAGTTTAACATGTTCAGTTGGCATGCCTTACCCCTACAAAAGTTAATTATACTACATATAATAGCATATTTATATAAGTTATCACACGTAAAAAAAAACAAAATTACACATATACTATCATTAATATTTATATTAAAAAATTATGTTGTTTTTCTAGGTTGTAGGAATTTTCTTTAACTAAACCGAACTCAATAGACGATTATAGATATAAATAAGCACACTAACCGAACCATATAATTACTCATGTATTTTAAGAGGGGAAAAGCTATGGGAGTTGTGGGCAATAAATATAATTTAAATATAAAAGGGAACCTTAAGATGGAAAACAGAACTGTGTTTGATGGAAGTGTTAAAATAGCAAAAAGTGTGGTTTTGCCGGAGTCCATGGTAGAGATTAAATCTATAGTTGGGGTGCAAGGAGTTTTGACCTTGTTAAATGAGTGTGGTGGAACCCGTCTGTTTATTCCTCGTAAACTTAAAGCCAAACATAAATTGATTGTTCTTTTAGGCCAAGAAGCTGCACAGAAGATGAGTGCATATTTTGGCGGTGAAACTTTAACTATTGTTAGGGGCAGTAAAGCTAACAAATCTTTAAGAAACTGTGAAATTATTAACCGTTATGATAATGGAGATAAAGTACCAAAACTAGCTATTGCCTATGAGCTTACAGAACGACAAATATACTCAATTTTATCTAAAAGCTGTTAGTAAATAGTGTAGCATAAATTTCTTATTTAAAAGCAAACACCACAGTGTATAACAAAATAGCGGAATAATTGCACCTTTTGTTGAGTAGTTAATAATACATACTAACCAGGAAATTGAAAAAAACAACCATCACCACTCTCCTAACAACAAGATAATAATGAGAAATTTTGCATGATAAAAAAAACTGCACCCATAACTACGGATACTAAGTTAAAGTCAGAAAAACGGCCTGCCATAAAAAAAACTAAAAAGAGGAGTAGTGCTGCTGCTTGGTTGTCTAAAGAAAAACGCAAGGTGTTGTTAGATAAGTTGTTGGGAGAGTTTTTGGTTCTCCATAAAGAGGCCATGGAGTCAGTAAAGAATGAAATTACAGATCCTATAAAAAGGGTTGAGGCTCTAACACGGCTATCACAAGCTTTGGATAGAACATTAAACGCTCTGATAAAAGCCACACCGCAAACTGCAAATTTGACCATAGCCCAGGATGTGTTAAAACATCAGGTAGAGTTTGTAGAAAAAAACTTTCCCCAGCATGCTGCTGCTTTGCTAACTATACTAGAGCCGTTTGGGGCAGAGTTGATTAGTATTTTTGATGAATAACTATTAACCTTAAAACGGCAGTTGTCACCATGCTCATGATGCAATCTATTGATTAACCTGGCATATGTTAGAAAGTCTAGTCACCAAGAAAGTGGCTGTTAAGTCTTATAATACACCAGATAAAACAATATTTTACATCATGAACTTAACGCCAACTGCCAATTCTAGGTTAAAGTGTATAAAAAGAGGTGTGATTGAAAATTATGGAAATATCATTAATTGCATGTATTAAAGAGAGGTTCACAGGCAAACCTTCATGTGCGGGACGAGGTAGCGTGGAGGTCATTAAGCTTGTTGAGGCTGAAATTAAAAAAAGGGGCTGGCAGGTTGTGGTAGAGAGGGTCCACTGTCTTGGTGAGTGTGCAAAAGGTCCAAACATGAGAGTTGCCCCTGGTGGCAGTTTTTACTACGGAATTACAGAAGATAAAATTCCAGAATTAATGGATAGTTTAGCATCGATTATTGATAGTGAATAATTCTAGACGAAACTGTATCCTGATAACTGCCAAATTTAGGGTTGTTTACACTATTTTTATAGGCGCGTAGCCGCTTCCTGGTTCTTTAAAGCTTGTCACTTGACCACGATAAATCCTGGCAGTTACTCCCAGCACTTTGTTTTGATAGACAAAAAGCCTTAAGTCTGTTTTCATGGGTTTTTCACTCCAAGGGCATGTGGTTGTCGAGGGGGGGATCAATTTTTGCACAAGAGTTGTCTTGGTGTCTAATGAGGCAAAGCGGGCACGGCTCATGCCTTTGCCAACTATTACCCCTCTGCTGCCAAAGGCATCAACTGGTTTTACCACCCACTGTCGACGCTCTTGCCAAAAAATTTCTGGATCAAAATCTTCCAGGAGACGGCAATCAGGTGTGACTTCCAGTATGGTTTTTTGTAAATCGGGGTCAACACCCAAAGCATTTAGTTTTTCTGCATTACAAAAAAGCAACAACCTGCGCTTATCTGCCAGTAGGCCGTAGGCTCTTGGATTGGGTGTTAAACAGACGTTATTTTGTAGGTATGCAGCTTTAATTCCTGCCATATAATCTTCTTCAAGATAAAAATCGCAAACACGATTGTAAATTAAATCAACTTTTTCTCCATTTAGTGATACCCCGTTATCGTCTGCTTGTAGCTGGTCAGGGTCTACAACGTCAGCAGCAATACCACGAGACCTGAAAAGCATGGCAAATTGTTGCATTTCTGGGTAGAGATATTGCTTTTGTGGCTCTCTATCTATAATAACAATGCGTTTGGCAATTGCCATTTTTGCGTTGTTAAATAGCTTCATCTCCATATTAAAAGTATTTAATAAAGCAGTAACCCCGCGAGGTTTGACATCAGACTGCCAAGCCAGCATCATACCTCCAGCGTTGGTGTTAACCTCTATTAGGCGTGGTCCTTCTGGTGTGAGATGAAAATCGTAACCCATCATTACAGAATCGTTACCTGGGTTAAATTGGGCTGAACTAGGCAGCTGTGGTGTGGTTTGTTTTATATAGGCTGGTATTTTGTGGAGTTTATAGAGGGCATTAACAAGTTTGATCATGGTTTTTAGCTGCCCTTTAGGTAGCTCTACAATGCATTGTGATGAATCCGGTACAGTATCAACCATGGTGTTTCCTTAATTGAGTTTTATCACTAAAATATTTTGCTGAACGTATAGAGACAACCACCCCTAGCCCTGCCGCACAAGCCATTATTGCAAACAGAGCTTCTGCGCCAATTCTTTCAAACAGGTAACCAGATAACAGCAGGCCAAAGCCGCCTCCAACTCCAAATGAAAGAGCAGAATACCAAGCTTGTGCTGTGCCACGGCTAGCATGAGGGGCCATTTCAAACACCCGTTTTACCGCTGCAACATGAAATGCTCCGAAAGTAGCAGCGTGTAAAATTTGGCCAATAATCAACAAGGGCCAGAAGAGGGTAACAGAGTATATACCCCATCGTATGGTAGCTAAAACTAATGAGCCTGTAATAATAGCAGAAAGACCAAACCGCGCCAGTATAGGGCCAGAATGGTGCATAAATATTACTTCAGAGAAAACCCCAACGGACCATAGCAGACCTATAACAGTTTTAGAATATCCACTGTTCTCCATATAAATAGACATAAAGCCATAATAGGCTCCGTGGGAAAACTGCATCAACAGTGCTGTTAAATAAAACCAACGCACATCAGCGCGGTTAAATAGTTTACGATCAGAGGTAGAAATTTGTGTTGGCTTTGGGTCTCCCTTAGGCAAGAAGATGGTTATCAAATATCCTGCAAATAAAAGGGCAACTAAAGTATAGGGAATTAACCCAAGCCCCCAATAGTCTGTAATTGGGCCTAACCCAAAAGAGAATAATATAAACCCCCAAGATCCCCACAAACGAATACGTCCGTAGTCACCATTATGCTTGGTAACAACCTCCAGAGTTGTGGCTTCTACTAATGAGAGAGGGCCAGCATGAAAAAAACTGTAGATAACAGCTGTAAACAATAGTAAATAGAGGGATGAGCCAAACAGAAAAACTGTTGAGGCAATAGCTGTTGCCAAGTAGGTTAATACTATCACCCGGTAGCGGGAGCCACGGTCTGCCAAGCGACCCCAAACTGGTGGACCCAACACTTTTACGCCCAAAGCAAGAGCAGCAAGCAGGCCGATAGCCTCAGGTGGATGGCCTAAATCGGTCATGTAGAGGGGCCAATATGGTATCCAAACCCCTAATACAGCAAAATATAAGGCGTAAAAACCAGAAAGAGTCCAGTAGTTTCCAGGTTTCAAGGTAGCTTAGTTTCTTTTTTAAATGAATAAATTAAACATTGTGTTAAACAGCCATTGTCGGCTTAAATATTGTTATGTGCAACCTTCAAAGCGAATAACCGAACCCTTTAATGAGTGGGTCTAACTTATTTATAAAGGGTGCTAGTTGTTCTTCATAACGCCGCCAGCGATATTTTGCTCTTTGGTATATTGGTTCTGTAACAGACTGATAACTTGGTGTGTTAATAATTCCTCTGCTTTTTGCATGTCTGTTATATTCAAGAACACAATCATCCCATTCAACACCTATAAACTTTAATAGTTCACCAACTTCACCATTAAAATCCGCAATTAAAGATTCATATTTTATGGTGTGATAATCCACATCAAGAAGATCAGCTGACTGCTGCCATAACTCCATAACCTGTATATAAGCGTGTATGGTGTCTTCAATAGTCAGAAAGTTAGACATTGCACTATTTAATTTATAATACTGCATAAAATTACTTAAAATTACGTCACAAGGATGGCGTAGGGCCAGTATTATTTTTGCTTTGGGAAAAATTCGTTTTATCAGTGCTATATGACGAATATTAAGGGGGAGTTTATCAATTAATATTTTGTTAGTATCTCTAGTCATATAATGTTCAACGGCAGCAAAATAGCTCTGTTGTAAATATCTTATATCAGGCTCTTTAAGTTCTGCTAAAGATGAAGGATAAGCACCATTAATAAGTTGCTTCACATCATAAACAGCTGGTTTTTCTTCCATTACCTCAATTTTAGGGTGAGAGTCTAAAATTTGGTCCAACAGGGTTGTGCCAGAACGGGGAAAACCAACAAGAAATAGAGGGGTGTTAATATCGCTTTTTTCTTCAACATGAGTCCAAGTTTGCAGCCACTCTTTAGTTAATGTCTCTTTAGTTTGTTTAATATCAGATAAAAACCTGTTTTTATTTGTTAATTGCCCTTTGTCTCCTTGGGACTGGAACATATTTGCCTTTGTGATATAGAAAAAGGCTTTTTTGCTATCCTTTTTTATGTCAAACAGCTTGCCAAGTTCAAAGTGAACAAGAGATGCTTTTTCGCTATTGTGTAACTCAATTTGTGAAAAAGGTTCTAGAAGCTCTATTGCTTCATCTATTAATCCTTCGCGTCGTAAAATATAGGCCCACAAACAGTTTGCATGGGGGCTGTCTGGGTTAATATCTAACGATTTTTTAATATGTTTTTTGGCTAAGGGTATATTGTTGGTTTTTTCATAATGACAACCGAGATTATAATGAGCATCAGCATAATTTGGGTTTATAGTTATCGCATTTATACAACTAGCTTTGCCCTCTTCAGACAGCCCCAATTCTTGTAGTGTAATAGCAAGGTTGTAGTGGGCTTCTGCAATATCATTTTTATAGGCTATGGAATTTTTATAACTGATAACTGCCTCTTGCAGCTTGGCTTGTTCTCTTTGCATGTTGCCAAGGTTATAATGTGCTTGGGCAAAATCGGGTTGAATTGTAATTGCTTTATTACAGTTAAAAATACCTTGGTCTAGTTCACCTTGGGCCTGCTGGGTAATGGCAAGGTTAAGGTATGCTTCTGCCCAATTTGGTATAACCTCTATTGCTTTATTATAATACAAAACAGCTTGTTTAAGGTTGCCATTATTTTGCAAAATAATTGCTAAATTATAATATGCATGGGCTAAGTCTGGTTTTAGATTAATTGCATTTTGGTAGCTTATTGCTGCTTCATCAATTCTGTTTAGCTTTTGTAAGGCAATGCCAAGGTTATAGTGGGAATCGGTATATTGGGGGTTTATTTCAATTGCTTTTTTATAACTAGAAATTGCTTCATCAAATTTTTCTAGCTCTTTTTGTGCATTGCCAAGGTTGTAGCAAGCCTCAGCATGGTCTGGTTGTATTGTTACTGCTTTTTGCAGTGTAGATACTGCTTCTTCCAGCTTGCCTTGCTCAGTTAAAGCATAGCCAAGGTTAGACAATGCCCCAACATAATCTGGTTTAATTTTTATAGCTTTTTTGTAGCTGGTTATGGCCTCTTGTAGTCTGCCAACAGACTGCAAGGCAACACCCATGTTAGATAATGCAATGCTGTTGTCAGGCTGTAGTTTAATAACTTTCTCGTAGCAATTTATAGCCTCATCAATTCTTGTAGATTGGTGATAGGTTATGGCTTTTTGAAAAATTTCATCTACGTCACTAGCTGCACTATTTTTTGAAGACAACTTTTTTTGCAGTCTTCTTTGGGCTCTGTTCATATATTTTTCTTATTTCAGAATTAATTTCAAGCAAAGAGGTTAGTAACAGACTTGGTTGCGACCGCCTTCTTTAGCTCTATAGAGAGCCTCATCAGCACGTTTTAGCATCTTGGTTGTAGTATCATCTATTGTCTCTTTGTCAAACTGGGTACAGCCTAAACTTATTGTAATTTTACCAACTTTATTAAATGTATATCCTGCTATCTCTTCACGAACTTTTTCAGCTAATATTAGCACCTGTTGGATGTTGGTTATTGGTGCTAATATTATAAACTCTTCACCTCCGGTACGGTAGAGGATATCAGATTTACGGATTGCCCCTTTTGCTAGTTTAACAACTCCCACTAATATCTCGTCACCAACATCATGGCCATAAGTATCGTTTACTCTCTTAAAATGGTCGATATCAAACATTATTAGTGAAAGGTTGTCACTACCCCGTTTTACACGTTCAACTTCTAAGGCTTGGTCTTCTTCCCATTTTACCCGATTAAAAGCCCCGGTGAGCTGGTCGGTGGTTGCTAATTGTTTAAGTTGGTTGGATATCTCTTCTCGTTGTTGAAAATTTTTAGAAACACTCTTAACCATAGAGTTTAATTCAGAAGCAAGGTGGCTTATTTCGTCAGAGCTACTAACCTGCATGTCATCAACTGTTTCGGCAACCGGAATATCGCGATTTTCTGCCACTGCTTTTGTTACTTCTGTAATATGACGGGAGAGGCGAAAGAGGTTTTTACGAATACCAATAATAACAAGAATGCTAAGAATAATGCCTAACAGTACTCCTGCTACTCCTAGAGATGTATTTACAATCATAAAAACTTTTTCGTGACGCTCCATCATTGCTAAATTGCGCTGTGTGAAAAGTTCTATTTTTTTTACCAACCCTAAAATTGCAATATCAAAGTTTTCTCCCATTTCCACCATTTCATCCAATATTTTTTTATCGGGATAGCTCCCTTTTTCAATAATATCGAGAATACTTAGCAAACGTGGGTAAATATTTTCAGACTCTAACTTGATAGCTTGCAGTGAGTTGTGAATTTGATTAAAGCTGTGTTTGTGCTTAGTTTGTAAACCCTTAATACTAATTTTAATACCTGATTGAATATTACTTTTAAGGCCAATGGCGTGATTTTCCAGGCGATTTTTAGATTCAAGTATGCTGTTAGCTGTTTTGGTTGAAACATCTTTTTTACCAAGCCTAAGAATTTTATCTATGGTGATCTGTTGTTCTAACTGCTCTATCTCAACCTTGTTTATCAGTTCAGTTAAAGGTACATCGAGGTGGGCAATTTCAACCAGTTCTTTTTGCAAGCCTCGTAATGTATATATTGAATAACCTAAAAGTATTAATATAAACAATATCATTATGGCTGATAGCCCACCAATTTTGCGGGCTATAGTCCAACGAAACATAGGTTCGTTATTGTGGCTTTTTTTGTCTTGCACGTCATCTCCTAACAGATAAAATCACATTATTTTTAATTATGCCTAATTATCTTGGATACCTTTAATATTCTCAAAAATATACTGAATTGTATCAAATTTTTACTCTTAATAAACGGTAAATCAATGTTGCACATGTTTAACAAATTAGAAAGAAAAATCCATAACGTTTCTTCTTGTGGGGCTTTGGGTTTAGAATAGCTAGTACATATTAAGAATATATAATGAGGCGAAAAAATGGAAACTGTGACTACTGATAAAAAAAAGCTCTTTTTAATTGATGGTTCTGGTTATATCTACCGGGCTTTTTATGGTATTCGCAATATGTCGCGACGGGATGGTTTTCCTACCAATGCGGTGTTTGGTTTTATTAAAATATTAAAAAAAGTGGTGGAGGAGCAAAAGCCTGACTATCTGGCACTGGTTTTTGATGTTAAAGGCAAGACTTTTCGTAACAATATTGATGCAAACTATAAAGCCAACCGCAAGCCTATGCCCGATGAGTTGCAACCGCAAATTCCCTTAATTCACGAAGCAGTAGCCGCATTTAATATACCCATATTTAAGCTAGAAGGCTATGAGGCTGATGATATTATGGGTACTCTTGCAATAGCTGGGGAAAAAGCAGGTATGGATGTGGTTATTGTGTCTGGCGATAAAGATATGATGCAGTTGGTCACACCAAACATTGCAATTTTTGACTCAGGAAAAGACCAGTGGGTATATGCTCCAGAGGTAAAAGAACGTTGGGGTGTTGAGCCCAAAAAAGTGACCCAGGTTATGGCTTTGGCAGGGGATACGTCGGACAACATTTTGGGCGTGCCAAAAATAGGTCCTAAAACAGCTGCCCAGCTTATAAACGAGTATGGGGATTTGGAAAATCTTCTGGCTAATGCTGGCAATATAAAACAGCCAATGAGGAGGAAAAACTTAACCGAATTTGCCGATCAAGCCCGCCTGGCTTTAAAGTTGGTTACTATCGATTTAGAGGTTCCTATTGAGTTCGACTTAACAAAACTGGGTAGAGTTGCACCTGATAAAGAGCGGTTGAAAAAGCTTTATAGTGAAATGGAATTTTTATCACTGCTAAAACAGTTAGAAGCAGGTGAAGCCCCAGTTGCTGCTGAAGGTGATGGTGATGAAAAACCCCAAGATGACTCGCTAAAAATTGACTATCGTATATTGACTACCCAGGGTGGTTTTCAAGGCTTTTTTGGTGAGTTGTCCCAGCAGAAAAGTTTTAGTTTTGATACCGAAACCACAGGTACAGACCCAGTGCAAGCAGAGTTGGTGGGGTTGTCTTTTTCTTGGAAAACCGGACAAGCCACATATTTACCAGTTGCCCACAGCCCCACCGCTGCCCCCAATGGCCAACTTGATAGAGAGTTGGTTTTAGCAGCCCTTAAACCAATTTTGCAAAACCCAGCTATTAGCAAGACCGGACAAAATATAAAATATGAGTATGTAGTTTTGTTAAAGTACAATATTGTATTGGCAGGTATGGATAGTGACCCCATGCTTTTTTCTCACCTGCTTTATGGCTCCACAAGACGACATAACCTAGATGCAATTGCTTTTGATGAGCTAAACCGCACAACTATTACCTTTAAAGATGTTGCAGGGGTTGGCAAAAAGCAGCTTAATTTTGCCGATATTACACTAGATAAAGCTGGCCCTTATGCCTGTGAAGATGCCGAAGTAACTTGGCAAGCAGCCCAGCAACTTGGCAGCGCATTAGATAAAATACCATCTGTTTTACAGCTTTATAAAAATGTGGAACAACCCTTAATTGGGGTTTTAGGAGATATGGAGGCAGCAGGTGTTTTAATAGACAAAGGGGTGCTTGCCAAGATGTCTGACACCTTTACTAAGCGCAGGCAGATTTTGGTAAAAGAGATTTATGAACATGCAGGAGAAGAATTTAACGTTAACTCTACCCAACAGTTAGGTGAAATACTTTTTGTTAAGCTGGGTTTAAAAGGTGGTAAGAGGACCAAAACCGGGTTTTCTACTGATGTTACCGTGTTAACCAAGCTTGCTGATAAGGGCCATGAACTACCAATTAAACTTTTGGAGTATAGATCATTAACCAAGCTGCAATCTACCTATACTGATGCACTGCAAAATTTAATCAACCCCGCAACAAATAGAGTGCATACCAGTTATAACCAAGGGGTTGCTTTAACTGGCAGGTTGTCTTCATCAGAGCCAAACTTGCAAAATATTCCCATTAGAACTCCAGAAGGTCGCACCATTCGTACAGCTTTTATTGCCCCCCAAGGCTGGCAGTTGCTCTCGGCAGATTATAGCCAAATAGAGCTACGTTTACTTGCCCATATGGGCAAAGTACCCCGTTTAATAGAAGCCTTTAGCAATGATCATGATATCCACTCGGCAACCGCAGCGGAGTTGTTTGGTTCTCCTTTAGAAGAGGTAAGCACCGAGCAACGACGCATGGCAAAAACCATAAACTTTGGCCTGGTTTATGGTATGAGCGAATACGGGCTAGCTAAACGATTGGGTATCTCTAACTTTAAAGCCCGTGATTATATGGATATCTATTTTAAACGTTATGATGGCGTAAGAAGTTATATGGATAGCAATGTGCAGTTTGCTAAGTCTCATGGATACGTTGAGACCATAGGCGGGAGAAGATGTTTTATTAGAGATATCGACCACAGCAACCGTAATTTAAGAGAATTTGCCGAACGTACTGCCATTAACGCTCCTTTGCAGGGGTCAGCTGCTGACTTAATTAAAATGGCTATGATTCGCCTACACACTAATTTAAAAAATAGCGAATACCAAAGCCGGATGATATTGCAGGTTCATGATGAACTGGTTTTAGAGATAGCACCCGGTGAGTTGGATGTTATGAAAAAAATGGTGAGTGAATCCATGGAGGGTGCAATGTCACTTTTGGTACCACTGAAGGTGGATATGGGAGTAGGGGACAACTGGGATGAGGCGCATTAAATTTATGGCTATTTTTTAAATATGTAGGTTGACGTTTTTGAGTCTGAGGCATATTGTGCCCTGGTCTATAAATAAAATTTATGGTCAAAAGGTTAGAAAATTCAATATGTTGTTCTTAATATAAAAAGAAAATATATAAATGAAAAAATTTTTTGTGCTTATCTTTATATTGAGTTGTTGGCTACCTGTTGCAGGACATACAGCTTGGCAGGGGGATGCTGCACCACAATTTACCCTGCCTTCCACAACTGATAAGTCAACTATTACCTTGCAAAGTTTTAAAGGTCAGGTGGTCCTAATAGATTTTTGGGCTTCTTGGTGTCCTCCTTGTCGCAGGTCTTTTCCTATATTGGATAGTTTGCATAAAAAATATAACTCACAAGGGTTTGTGGTTATTGGTGTAAACGAAGACAATAATATTAATTCCGGCAAAGAGTTTACTACAAATAACCCGGTACATTTTCCTTTGGTTTGGGATAAAAAAGGCAAAGTTGCAAGGCTTTACGGCTTACGAGGTATGCCAAGTTCATTTTTGCTAGATAAACAAGGCGTTATAAGTTATGCATGGGTGGGTTTTCCTGGTGGCAACCACTTAAAAGAGTTAGAAAACAAAATTAAAGTTCTTCTGGAGGCAGAATAGATGGAATTTCCTCGGCTTATGACCTTTTTTGCCTTAACTGTTTTATTGTTTTGTAGTGGCTGCACCATGGTAGAGCCTTGGGAGAGGGATTATTTGGCGCGAGAAGATATGGCGTTTGAACCCGACCCATTAGAAACTATAAGTAATGATCAAGTCTATACCAGTAAAGAAGCCGCAGCAGGTGGACGAGCAGTAGGGGGTGGTGGTTGTGGCTGTAATTAAAAACAAACCGGAAAGCAACTGTTTGTCTTCACTAATGGTAGCAGCTATTGTGTTGCCAGGTGTAGTTTCAGAGGCGAGTGCTGCTGCTGCTCCCCAAAAAAAAGAGGCAGGGGTGGAGTTACTCTATTATCATGAACATGGTGAGGCAATAGATGTGGTTTCCCCGGTAATGTATGGTCAGTTCGCACCAACTGCAAAATCAACAGTTGAAATTTCTGCGGTTTATGACTCAGTTTCAGGAGCTTCAATTTGGAACACTTCAGACCGTACAGGTTTAACTGCTGTTGATACAAGCTCTGGAGCGTCTACATCATCCTCCTCAGATTCTCGTAAGGCTATAAACCTTAAATACAGCCATTACCTTGATGCTTTTAGCTGGGCTTTAGGTGCTGGTTATTCTAGGGAAGATGATTACCAATCAGCATCAGCAAGCGTGGAGTTAAAAAAATCTTTTAATAAACAAAATACTGAGTTATTGCTATCATTTGGTTATGGAGTAGACGAAATTCGTCTTCCTAATAGCAGTGATGACGATGACAGCGATGATGATGATGACGACGATGATGACAGCGGTAGTAGTGAAAAAGAGAAAAACACATGGTCGATGTTGGTTGGTGTAACCCAACTTTTATCACCTGTTTCCCTTGTGCAAAGCAATATATCTTTTACAAGTGGCGATGGTTATTTTGACGACCCATATCAACAATCACTCAACCCGGCTACCAACCAAACTATAGACGATACCCGCCCTAGCAGCAGGCAGCAGTGGGCTTGGTTGACACGTTATAACCATTTTTTCCCGAAGTTCAACAGCTCTCTACATTTAGATTATCGTTATTATCTGGATGATTGGGACATAAGCTCACACACTTTAGCCCTTTCCTGGTATCAACCTCTACCTAACGATTGGACCCTACGGCCTACCCTACGATATTATAACCAGAGCGAAGCCAGTTTTTTTGTAGCAACCCTACCAAGCACCACTGTAACGGGTGATTTTTCAATGGATCAACGCTTAAGCTCTTTTGGTGCAATATCTGTAGGAGCTAAAGTGATTAAAAAGCTGGGCAATAACATGCGGGTAACCGCACGCATTGAAAATTATAGACAATCACCAGATTTTACCTTTAGCAATGGTAGTAATGTTGATGATTGGCAAGCAACAATAGTTGCCTTGGGTCTACGCTATACATTCTAATTTGGGGTTTAAATGCTTGTTAATCGTTTTGTTTTCCAAGCTATGGGGAGTAATAACGAGCTATTACTCTTAGGTGACGACAAAAATAAAATATCAAATATTGCCAATAAGGTTATGGATGATGTTCGCGATATTGAAAGACGATATTCGCGTTTTTTAGATGATAGTATTTTAAGTAAAATAAACAACTGTGCTGGCAAAAAAAATATCAAGGTTGATAAAACAACCGCTGCAATATTAAATTATGCCGATATCTGTTTTAAACAGAGTGATGGCCTGTTTGATATAACATCTGGTGTGTTGCGAAAAGTCTGGAACTATAACCACAACAGCCCACCTTCACCCCAGGAAATAAAAAATCTACTTAAATATATTGGCTGGCAAAAAGTTAAATGGCAAAACCCAGATATCTATCTACCAATTACGGGAATGGAGATTGATTTTGGTGGAATAGGCAAGGAGTATGCAGCAGATCGAGCCGCTACTATTTGTTTTGAGAGTGGGGTTAATAAAGGTTTTATCAATTTAGGGGGTGACCTGAGGGTTTTAGGTCCACAAGCTGATGAAAAACCTTGGAAGATCGGTATTCGTCACCCCCGGCAATTGGGACAATTTATAACCCATCTTCCTGTATGGCAGGGGGCTGTGGCAACTAGTGGCGATTATGAACGTTTTTTTATACATAATGGTCGTCGTTACCACCATCTACTGCAACCTAGCAGTGGCTGGCCTAGAGTTGACGCTTGCCAATCTGTTACTGTTATAGCTCCTTTGTGTGTTGTTGCTGGCAGTGCTAGTAGTGTTGCAATGTTAAACTCAGAAATAAAAGCATTATCATGGTTGAAAAATTTGGGGCTTCCACATATGTGTGTGTTGGGTAATGGCAAGGTGTACACAAAAAATGTTGAAGATTATTAAGTGTTATAAAAATATAACAAGATGTAAAAATTCACTCCTGTATTAGCTCAATAGCATAACCATCAGGGTCTCGCACAAAGGCAATGTGGGTTTTACCGTGTTTCATTGGTCCTGGTTCTCGCACAACTACTCCCCCTGCTTTTTTTATATTTTCGCACATGGCATATATATCGGCTGACCCAATGGCTATATGGCCATAACCGTTGCCAAGATCATAATCTTGGGCTTGGTCCCAGTTGTAGGTTAGCTCTATTTGGCTTTGGGTTTTATCAAACCCTAAAAAAACTAAAGTAAATTTTCCTCCAGGATATTCATTTCTGCGAAATTCAGTCATGCCCAATATATGAGTATAAAAATGGACAGATTTTTCAAGATCCCGAACCCTTACCATGGTGTGGAGTATACGGTTATTCATTATTTACCTTTTTTTATATTTATTGGTTGGATCAGCACTTGCATCTATTAAAGAGTGTGCCCGTTTGTTTGTGGGTGTATCTTTTTGATATTATAACAAAAATGTGGATTTTTGCAACTGTTATAATTTGCAGTAAATAAGCAAAAAATCATAATATTGTCATAGTTTTGGCTTGAAATTTATATATGAAACCAGCTTTTTTACATCTACCAACTCTTTTTTTGCTAGTGGTTATGCCAGTGGTATGGCTGGGCTGTGCTGGTGGAAAAAATGGTGGTGAAAAAGAAGCACAAGGAGCTTTTCCTGCGTTAAGGGCGGAGCTTCTAGATGATGCCCAAATTAATGCTTTAGCCTTTAGCCGGGTAGAGAAGTCACTAAATAAAGATGTTCCCGTGGGTATTTACAAGTCCCTTATTCCTGGTGAGTTTTCACTTGCGAAAGCCCCTAATACCCGTTTTGATCTGCTGGTAGACGGCGTTGAAGCCAAACTGTTTTTTCAAAGTTTGGTTAAAGATGACCACTCGGTGAGCATGGTAGTACACCCTTTAGTACAAGGTAAAATATCTATTGAGTTAAAGGCAGTTACCGTTGATGAAGCAGTAGAGCTAACCTGTGAAATGTACCATTTTGAGTGTAACTCTTTTGGTGGTGGTATAGATGGCTGGCGGGGCTATAAAATTTCCCCATGGCGTTTAGTAACCAAAACCTACCGGGTAGATTTTTTACCAATATCTCGTGATGGCTGGTCGGTTACGACAATAAATTCTGGAGAGTTTAAAACTAATAGCTCTATCTCCAGCAGTAAAATTCGCACCCGTTATGATGCCAATTTTTGGTCAAGCTTAGAGGCTACCCTACGCTCTATTTTAAATTTAGATCTTGTTACTACATCCATAAAAGATACTGTTGATAAGGGTGGTTTGCAACAAAGGGTAGTTGAGAGAAAACCCTTTGATAGTCAGTATGATACTGTAGTTTCTGTTGAAAAAGATGAAATTGAAAAAAAAGAGAGTGAACAAAATATTGCTGAACTTTCAAATGGACTCAGTAAGAGCAAATATATAGCTAAGGCAGATAAAGCAGATTTTATTCGGGAGTTGGATAGCCAAGATGGCAAGACTGGAGAAAAAATTGGTAAAAGAAGAGTAAGAAAACAGCTTAAAAATTTAATGGTCAACCGCCAGTCAGGTTTAATAACAGTGCGGGCTTTTCCTAAAGACCACAAAGATATACAAGAGTTTTTGGGGCATTTGCGCAGCCGAAGCCAACGCCAGGTTGTGTTAGAGGCAAAAATACTTGAAGTAGTGTTAAATGATGGCTCGCAACTAGGGGTTGATTGGTTGGCTATTAACAAAGGCTTGGGTAGAAGTACATCAGCCCCATTAAGCAGTGAGCCAAACTCTAGCTCAACTTTTACCCACAGTTTAACCACACCTGTTCTCGATTCTACAGGTGATTCAATTCTTGACAACACCACCACGTTTACCAAAGGTTTGGTTTTCTCTAAAGGTGGAGCGGGTACTCCCTTTGGTTTGGCTATACGTAGTAACGATTTTGTCGGTTTTATTAGCCTGTTAAAGCAGCAGGGCAAGGTGCAAGTTTTGTCTAGTCCCAGAATATCAACCCTCAACAACCAAAAAGCGGTAATTAAGGTGGGCCAAGATGAGGTGTTTATTACTGGTATGAAACAGGGTAACTCAGCGTCTACCAACAGCAATGGTAACACTGTTGTTATGCCAATTCCGGTATTTGAAAAAATGTTTACTGGCATCTCTATGGATGTAACACCACAAATAAGCGATGAAGGGTCTATTACTCTACATGTTCATCCTTTAATCACTGAGGTAGTAGATAAAATAAAAACTTTTAATATTAACGACCAAGTGCAATCCATTCCATTAGCTCTAAGCCAGACAAGAGAGACCGATAGTATTGTAAGAGTACAAAATGGTGAAGTGGCTGTTATTGGTGGTTTAATGAAGACAAGCAGCAAACAAAGTGAAGATAAAATGCCTATGTTAGGCGATGTTCCTGGTTTTGGAAAGCTGTTTAAAAAGACAACAAACAGCAGTGAAACCAGTGAATTGGTGATTTTAATCCGGCCTGTCATTGTTGGTGGCAATAAAGAGTGGTCATCAGACATGTTGCAAACAGCTAGGCGACTAAAGAATTTAACTCCTAAATTTTGATTATTTATAGATAAGCTAGTTTTAACAGTCTTATTTAAGAATTTAAGCAGACGAGGAAAAAAAGCATGAGCCAAATTATTGATACGCTAAATAGTTCGGAGGGCTTTAGGAATCAATTAAGCTCTAATAAAGGTTTGGCCGGAAAAGAGCCATTTGAGGAGCTGGATAAAATTGAGCAGCCTCTGCCTTTAAAAAAAGCAACTAGATCAATTTTAGGTCGAGCAGCAGGTTGGAGTTTGGTGGCTCTTTTGCTAACAGGGGCAGGTGTTGTTGCCCATAATATATGGCCTAAAGCATATGCCACTTCATCGTTTGTTTCAGAGTCTATGGCTGAAAGTTCGATAACTAAATATGGCACTGTGACCGTTACTTCAAAGCCTGCAAATGTGGGTGTATTAATGGATGGGCAGTTTGTTGGTGTTACCCCATTAAAGTTTAACTGGTTGGTGGGCAGCCACCGTCTAGTGCTAAAACTAAATGGTTATCACGATGTGGTTACTATTGTAAAAGTGACAGAAGACCATACTCAAGAGTTAGATCTATTTCTATTTCCTATAGGAGTAGAAAAGCAAATTGATGTAGCAGCTGAGCCTCTTAATAAAATAGAGTCTTTTAGCAAACAAAAGAAAGCTGCTGCTAACATTATAACTAAACCCAAAATAAAGATGCAGGAAACTAAAAAAGCAGAAGTAAACATTCCCAAAATGGTAGAGACCAAAAAAGTCGTACCAGCAATAGTTAAAGAGGTTTTTGTAAAGAAAGAGAAACCAGAAGTAAAAAAGCCAGTAGTTAATGAACCAGCAGTTAAAAAAGTAGAAATTAAAAAGCCGATAATTAAAAAAGCAGAAATTAAAAAGCCAGTAATTAAAAAAGCAGAAACTAACAGGCAATTAGCCCGACGTGGTACACCGCCAAAAGCGTTGTCATATATTAAAGGTATTAAGGAATCATCAAAATCTGGTGATGGCGCGACTCAGTTTAAATATAAATATACTATTCAGGTTGGTGCATTTTTATCTCGTGATAGCGCACTTGCATATGCCCAATCATGGAAAAATAAAGGATACGATGCATTTATTTTAGAACTGTGGGGAGTAAAAGATCCTAGTAAACTGTGGCAGAGTGTGCGCATAGGACACTTTAATGATATAGAGCGAGCAGTTGCAGCGCGTAAGGCGTTGAGCGAGTGGGAGAAAGTTTATAGTTATGTTGCTTTATGGAACTCCTTTGCCCCACCAAAAAGCTTTGAGGTTACAAAACCAGTAGCAAAAATAGAGGCCATAAAGGCTGAAGTTAAAAAAGTTGTCGCTAAAAAAGTAATGGCCAAAAAGGAGATGGCTAAAAAGGTAATTACTAAAAAGGAAACGGCTAAAAAAATAATAGCTAAAAAGGTTGCCCCCCAACCGCAAGTCAAAGTTGCAAAAGCTATTAAAAAAATTGTTACTAAAAAAAATGATATGTTTGAAGTAGACGAGAGTGCTGCATATGATGTGGTAAATAGCCCTATGCCTTCACAAGCTCCACAAGAAATTAAAAAAATAGCTGAAACTATTAAAGTTAAAGTAAAGCCTAAACCACCAGCAAAGCTACCTGTTAAAGCCAAGGATTTAGAAAAACCACCAACAATGGTAGTTAACTACACTAGCGGTGACGTAGAAGGTATGTTTTCACGTTCTGCAAAGTTACGTGACCAAGGTAAAACCCAAGAGGCTATAGAGCTTTTAAATAACCTATTAAGTGTAGACCCTGATCATGGTCGGGCAAGAAGGCGTTTGGCGCGTATATATGTAGAGTCTGGCCAAGCAAACCAAGCACTAGTTTTATTACAGGGTGGGGTAGCAGGTCGTAGCTCGTTACAGCTCAGCAAAGAAGAGCCAAATTTAGCCGCATTTCTTGCAGCTCTATACCAACGTGATGAAGACCACTGGCATGCCATAGACCTTTACGAAAATCTATTACGTCGTTTTCCCGGTAAAGGTGTTTGGCAAATGGGGTTGGCAATTTCTCTTGAGAGAGTTGGTGAACCAGCAGATGCTCTTAAAGCTTACAAAACTGCCCTTAACAGTGGTGAATTAAGTCGCAAGTTGCGTGCGTTTGTAAAAAAACGGGTTCAAGAGCTCCAGTAGGGCTCAGATTATGTCATCTAGGCTTATAGGCGATCTTTTAGTTAGCAATAGGGTTATTACATCTGATCAACTAGATAAAGGTTTGCTTTATAAAGATACAGCCGGGGTTCGTCTGGGTGAGAGTTTAATTAGCCTTGGTTTTTTGGATAAAAACCAGCTGCAAGAGTTTTTATTTAGACAAAACAAACAGAGCCGAATTGGTGAGCTTTTGGTTGCAGCTGGGTTAATAACTTCGTCACAGTTGGTAATAGCCTTAGAGGAACAAAAAGAGACAGGAGCAAAACTTGGGCAGAGCTTGGATAGGTTGGGGTTTTTGGCTGAGGGTCCATTTTTAACCTTTTTAGCCAAACAGCTTAAACTACCTTTTGTAGATCTAACCAAACAGACAATAGACCCAAAAACAGTGCAACGGTTGCCAGAAGATATGGCCCGTCGTCTGCGTGCTGTTATTCTAAAATTTTCTCCCAACGAAATTATTATGGGCATGACAGATCCTACAGATCTAATTGCCTACGATCAGCTTGTTAAATACTTAAGAACCCCTATTAAAATTGCACTTGTATCACAACGTTCCATATTGCGGATTTTTGACCTCGCATACCGGCAGATTGATGAAATAGATTTGCAGGCCGCCCGATTAGAAGAAGAGGTTGTAGAGTATAACGCCGGTAACGACTCAGATTTGCCTGATGAGGCAGCAGTTAATGCTCCTGTTGTGCGTATTATTGAGTCTCTATTTGCCGATGCAGTACGTCTGAACGCATCGGATATCCATATAGAGCCAGATTCTAATGTTATAAGAATCCGTTTGCGGGTGGATGGAGTTTTAACAGAGCAGATTATCAAAGAGAAACGTATTGCCCCGGCGTTGGTTTCTAAATTAAAACTGATGGCAGGAATTGAAATTGCTAAAAAACGTCTGCCCCAAGATGGGCGGTTTCAAATTACTGTGCAAGATAGAAAAATTGATGTTCGTCTCTCCACATTACCAATTCAAGATGGGGAGTCCGTAGTTTTACGTTTGCTGGATCAATCCGGTGATAATTTAAAGCTTGAGATGGTGGGTATGGAGCCTGACATTCTCAAACGATTTAAATATCAAATAAGTAGGCCCCAAGGGTTGGTTTTGGTGACTGGACCAACAGGCAGTGGTAAAACCACAACAATATACGGAGCATTAAATGTATTAAACCAGCCAGAGAGTAAAATAATTACAGTTGAAGAGCCAGTTGAATATCGACTGCCACGTATTAACCAAGTACAGGTTCATAATAAAATTGGCCTTACCTATGCTGAGATTCTACGTACAGTTTTGCGTCAAGATCCAGATATTGTTTTGGTGGGTGAAATGCGAGATCAAGAAATATCTCGTATTGCCATTAGGGCAGCTTTAACCGGACACCTGGTTTTTTCATCTCTCCACACAATTAGCGCAGTTAGCACCACAATTCGCCTAATAGAGATGGGTCTAGAGGGTTATGCTGTAGCTGCTGCTTTGCGTTGTGTTTTGGCACAACGATTAGTAAGAAGAGTCTGTAAATATTGTGCTAAACCAAGGAGAGCAACCTTAGATGAAGAAAAATTGGTACGCAGATATTTAGGAGATTTTACCACCTCCATAAATTTACAAGAGGGTTTTGGTTGCTCTCACTGTAACAACAGCGGATTTTTAGGAAGAATTGCCGTAGTAGAGCTGTTGGAGATGAATAGTGAGTTGGAAGATGCTTTACGTAAAGAGGACCTAGTCCGTTTTGTAGAGCTAGCAAACCGCATAGAGGGTTTTGTACCTCTGCATATAGTAGCTTTAAATCACGCAATTAAGGGGGTTATATCATTAACTGATGCTATGCGCTTGGTTACTGATGCCCAGGAAGACCCCATTAAAACTAAAAAACAGCTGTTGGATGACTAAAAACAGCTATGGCAAAATATAACTATATAGGCAGAGTTGATGGTGAACGAGTTGTAGGGGAGATGGACGGCTTGAGTCCAGAACATATTGCTGCCCAACTGCAAAGCCAAGGTGTAGTGCCACTTACAATTAATGAAATTAGCCAGAAACAAGAGATTAACTGGAACTTTCTGCCAAGCTTCAAACAGGTTAAAATTGATGATTTAATAGTCTTCTCCCGGCAGATGGCTGCTCTTTCTCGTTCTGGTGTGCCTCTGGTGCGTGCATTTACAGGGCTTATAGATAGCACAGTAAACAGCACCCTAAAAACAGCTATGAAACAGATAGTAGTAGATCTCCAGGCAGGTCACGACCTCTCTGTTGCACTTGGGGAACACCCAAAAATTTTTGATACATTTTTTATAAAGGTTGTACGAGTTGGCGAAGAGATGGGTCGCTTAGAAGACGCCTTTACCCAAATTTTCCACTATTTGGAGGGTGGTAAGGTAACCCGACAGCAAATTGCCAACGCGGTACGATACCCTTTATTTGTGGTTATGACAGTTATTGTGGCTATGGGTGTGGTTAATTACTATGTAATACCTGCCTTTGTTCAACTGTTTGCCAAGTTTGGCACACAACTACCCATAACTACGCAAATTCTTATAGCGACTTCCGAGTTCACCAGTGAGTATGCCCACCTGCTTTTAATACTATTAGCCAGTTTATTTATAGTTGGTTGGGCGGCCTACCAAAAACCAGTTGGGCGACTATTCTGGGATAAGGTAGCTCTTAAAGTTCCATTTGTTGGCCCTTTAATGCATAGAATTATATTGGCTAGGCTTTCGCGTATTTTTGTTTTGGGAAGTCGATCCGGTATGAACATGGTGCAAATTTTATCAGCAGTGGAAGCCACAGTAAATAACAGCTATTTAGCCCAACGAGTGGTAACAATAAGGTTGGGAGTTTCCCGTGGTGAAAGTTTGGTGCAGGCAGCCCAAAGAAGTAATATTTTTACACCATTGGTTTTGCAAATGTTAGCAGTGGGAGAGGAGACCGGACAAATTGAGAATATGATGGATGAAGTAGCAGATTTTTACGAGCAGGAGGTTGATTATGAGATTAAAGCGTTAAGCTCTATAATTGAACCAGTTCTTCTGTTGTTTTTAGCTGTTATGGTTCTTGTCTTAGCAATGGGTATTTTTCTACCTCTATGGGATCTCGGTGCTGGTGGGTTGGTACGTTAGGTAATTGCGCCTTTTTCTGTACAATTAAAATAATATTATTAATAATATATATAATATTAAAATCACAAAGTTTTTTAAATTCTCTCATGTAATTACTCAAATAAATATCTGTTTTATAATCTATCTTTAAGCAAGTTGTTGTCCTTGACTTATATATCTCTTTAATGCTCAACTTAACCTTTTTTAACTGTTGCGGTTGGCTCGGTTTTATTAGGGATGGAGGGGTTATATGAAAACTTGCATAATTGATAAAAGAAAAAAAACAGATTTAAGCTTCTCTTCTGGTTTTACCTTAATAGAGTTGATTTTGGTCATAGTAATTTTAGGCATTCTATCGGTAGTAGCTGTTCCAAAATTTATTGATTTAAGCACCCAAGCAGAAATTTCTTCTGCTGATGCTGTCTATGCTGCTGCCCAATCTGCTGCTGCTATAAATTTTGCCTCAAATAGGGCTGGTGTGACAAAAACCATGATAACCGATGGGGCAACCCTTATTGCCACATTCGATGGTGAACCTGCTGGCTGGTCAGCTTCTGGCAGTACTATTACCCATACAGGAAAGGATGGAACCACATATAGTATAAGTGTTGATAGCAGCGAAACCTCATCCGCCAAAGCAACTCTCACACCTACATGGTAGGGGGTAAGTTTGCCTACCAACGTAAAATCTTGTGGCTTTACCTTAATAGAGCTTGTTTTAATAATTGTTATAGTTGGCATTTTAACTGTCATAGTATCTGCAAAATGGCCCGGTGAGGCTATTGCCCTGCAAAGTTATCGTGAAAATTTAGCAGCTGATATTAATCTTGCAAGGTCTATGGCTATCAGTCGTAGCGAAACAATTACCATTAAAAATTCAACAATAAATGGCAGCTATACAATTGTAGACTCCCAAGGCTTACAGTTGATATACCATGTACCGTTTAACGGTGTAACTATAAACTCTTTTAACATTGAATTTGATTCATACGGAAACCCTGGGGAGTCTGATTATGATGTTACCCTTGTGTCAGAAGAAAACAGCACTGCATTACGTATTGTTGGGGTTAGTGGCATGGTGCAGTTTTTATGAAAAGCATAAAATTTTATAATAGTTCTGGTTATAGCTTAATAGAGCTTGTTTTTGTCATTGTAATTTTGGGAGTTTCGGCAGTGGGGGTGCTGCCAATGTTTAGTCAGGCTCTTTTCTCTGCTCAAAAAATAAGTGAGATGCATCAGGGGCAAATGTTGGCTCAAGAGGCTATAAATAAGGTGGTAAAAGACAAGTGGGGAGAGGTCGGTTTTACTGGTATTGTAGCTAGCTTAAGTCAGGTTGATATTGGTGGACCTCTAATTTTTGAAGAAATAGTAGAGGTAGAAGGGGGTATATACAATAGCTCTGATAACTCTATTTTTTGTAGTGGCTCTACATATACCGATGAGAATTATAAATGTGTAACCATCAAAATAAAAATAGCTTTTGAGGAGGAAATTTTGGCAAAGCGATGGATAATAATCAGCAAATAGGGTTCACCCTAATAGAGATGTTGTTGGTGTTACTATTGCTGGCTATTCTAGCAGGGGCAGGAAGCAGGGCCATAGCAAGTGGCTTTGATGCCTATTTTACAGCCAAAACATTATCTAACATGGCAGATGGTGGTCACCTGGCATTAGCCCGCTTAATGGCAGAGTTGCAAGATAGCTCTTGTGATAATTTAAGCAGGCCAGCTGGCAGTGACTCCCTGCAATTTATTAATAGCAGCGGCAATACACTGTTTGTTAATGCCAGCCAAACTCAAAACGACACCCTAACCATACAGATAAATGGTGGCCTATCTAAAACACTTTTAAGTAATGTTAATAATGTAGAATTTACCTACTCCGATAATGCATATAACCACGGCTGTTTAGTCACCATAAAAATAACTCTATTTAAAACACTAAATGGAGCAGAAGTTATAACCCTTCCAATACGTAGCGCGATCTACTTACACGTGGGGCAAAGTGCATAGTTTAAGGGTTTCCAACAAAAAAGAGAGTGGCGCACTTTTAATTTCTGCCTTAATTATTATGACCATCTTAGCAACACTTGCAGCAGGTATAGCCCGTGTGCAGCAAAGCAGGGCAGATATAGTTGCCGAGTTAGCCATAGGTTATGCGTTAGACGACCTAAGCCAAACAGGGTTAAATATTGCCATGTATGAAATGGCGGCAACAAAATGTAAACCAGAAGAGATAAACGGTGTAACAACAGATGAATATGAACGTTTCACCATAAACCGTACAATAGTTGATGCTGGTTTGTTAACAATATCTTTTTGCAACGAAAATTCAAAATGTTACACAACAGACTGGGGCATTGCTGACAAAACCGAAGAGTGGGCAGTGTTAATAACCAGCAAAATAACCCCCCGACAAAAAACCCATAAACTAGGCATAAACAGCAACAATGCATGCAGCGATACAATAATTAGCACAAATAAACCTTACATAGCCTACTGGCGTTGATATGGACATTCTATAAATAAACAGGCTATATTAGCAGACTATGAACTCTCCCAAAAAACACCCCTCTATAATTGCTCTGGCTCCCCATGCTTGGTGGAACCATTGGTTGAGCCGTCAGCAGTTGCTTAGTCGTATGGGGCAGCGGGGGTGGCCTGTTGTTTATAGTTTTGGGCCGGTTAATTTTTGGGAGCGACATACTAAACCTTGGAGCGAATCTCCTTGGTTTGGGCGGTTTGTTGAGCGAGACAATGTGCTGGTGGATTATCCAGCGCGTTTGGCTCCTCACTGGCCCCGTTTTCCTAATTGGGATAGGTGGGTTTCTCGTCGTCATGCTTTGGGGTTGAAAAAGGCTATTTCTAATAGGGGTAATGGTGAGCTTGTTGTTATGCTTTTTCACCCTATATATGAGCCTTGGTTAGGATGGTTGCAACCAGATTATGTGGTTTATCATGTTTTTGATGCTTATAACATGATGGAAAACTGGCAAGGTGAGCTAGCAGAACGGGAGATGGCTTTAATTAACAGAGCTGATTTAATAACCACCTCATCAAAAGGTATTTTAGCAAATCTGCCGGGGCAAGGACCAACAAAAGGTAGGGTGTTGAATAATGGTGCTGACTCAATAGCTTTTAAAAATGGCATTGGGCTGCCTTGCCCGGATGATCTAAAAAAAGTACCTCATCCGCGTATTGGTTATGTGGGGGCAATAAATGGCAAAATAGATTTTGCAATGTTGCTTGAGGTATCTAAAAGAGAGCCAGATTGGCACTGGGTTTTTTTAGGGCCTATATATTTAAACGGTAACGATAAAGCAATAAAGGTGGCACGTAGCCAATGGAACCAACTGTTAGAGCTGGATAATATTCACTATTTTGGCAGAAAACCTGGAGAACAGATGCCAAGTTACGTCAATAATATGGATATATTAACCATATGTTATAAAGTTACCATAGCAAATAAGGGGGAGGAACAAAACTGGGTGGTGCATGGGTATCCTACCAAGTTACATGAATTTTTAGCCACAGGTTTGCCAGTTGTGGCAGGTCCACAGCAGGTGATTGTTGAAGATTTCTCCCATGTGGTACAGATTGCAGACAGTGTGGATAGTTGGCAGAAGGCTATAATTGACGGACTAAAAAATGGTGGGGTGGGTACAAAAGCTTTAAGGCAGGAGGTAGCATTGCAGAACACTTGGGATAAAAGAGTGGATCTTCTTGAAGGGTGGTTTGATGAGATGATAGGGGTAAATGGTAAATAAATGGCTATTCCCCTGCCAGCACCCCTAAAACGTCAAATTAAAGGCAGCTATAAAAAATTGCGTTTGGCTTGGTTGAACCACCGCTATGGTTTTGGGTCAGAGGATTTTGCTGCTGCACTTAGTAAATTAGGGCTAAAAGAGGGTGAAAACCTAATGGTGAGCTCTTCTATGGACTGTTTTGCGACCTTTAAAGGTCGCCCAACTGATATAATAAGTGAGTTAGAAAAAAAATTGGGGCCATCAGGCACTCTGCTTATGTCTTCCCTCCCTTTTGTTGGCTCTGCCATTGATTGGGTAGAGTCAAATGAAATGTTTGATAATAGGCTAACACCATCTAAAATGGGGTTGATAGCAGAGCTTTTTCGCCGAACTCCAGGTGTAATACGTAGCCAGCACCCAACCCATGCAGTTGTTGCAAAAGGTGCTAAAGCCCAAGAACTTTGCAAAGACCATCACTTATCTTCTACCCCTTGTGGTGAAGGCTCCCCATATAGAAGGTTAATTGATTTAGGCGGTTCATCTTTGTTGTTAGGAACAGGTGTAGAGACCATGATTGTCTACCACGCCATGGAGGAGATATTAGAGCCAACAATGCCTATCTCACCTTTTACCAAAGAAAAATATAAAATTAAGTCAAAAGATAGTGAAGGTAATATAGTTCAAACTAATACCAGGCTTTTTAACCCTTATCTCTCCAAGCGGCGTTATGTTACCAAGATGATACCTCATCTTAAAGCTAGGCCGGGTTGTTGGCGACAAGTTAATATTGGCAATATGGAGATGATATTGTTAAAAGCCCAAGATGTTCTAGAAGTAGCCCAAGAGATGGCCCTTAAGGGGGAATTTTGTTATAAAGAGTAAAAGTTGATAACTATCTAGGGTTTTGCTAAAAGGCATGCAAAACAAAATAATATTTAAAAGTTATTTCCTTTGTAAATCATACAAGATAAAACCGCTTTTATTATCATGGGTAAAGGGAGATTATCTCCCTTGTGGGTTTGGGAAAAGCCCAAGGTTTTGTATTTTGTGCAAATTATAAATGGAGCGACTATTAGGAGCAAATAGTGGAAGATAAAATAAGAGCGTTAATGAGTGATATATTAGATATGGATGCCCAAGCAATCGATGAATCAACCAGCATGGAGAGTCTAGCTACTTGGGGGTCACTTGCTCATCTTAATATCTGTTTTGCTGTTGAGCAGGAGTTTTGTATCAGGTTGGAAGTTCATGAGATGGAGGCAATGATCTCTTATTCAAGCATTGTTGATACTTTAAAAGCCCGCAAAGATATTAAAGTTTGAGTATTTATTATAACTACTCATTGTTATTTGTTAGTTATGCCTTGTTTTTAAGATGATCGCCGAGGGGGGAGGCGGTTGAAGGGGTGTTCATCTTCTTCAGTTTCCACTTCTCGTTTATTAAACCCAGCTATAACCACCACAGCCTCGCCTTTAAAATCCTCTTCTCCTATCTCATGTATAATTTCTGATATTCTTCCTCGGTAGAAATGTTGATATTTTTTTGTAAGATCTTTGGCAACAGCACCTATACGATCTCCTAGAATATCTTTGGCGATTTCTAAAAACTCCTTTATCTGCCGGGGTGAGACATAAAAAATGAGGGTATGGGCTGTGGTTTTCTCTTGCTCTAAAAGCTTTTTTTGCCTGATGGGTTTCCGGGGGGGAAAGCCGAGAAAAAGGTGGGAGTTAGTCGGTAGACCAGAGCCAACCAGTGCTGTGGTCATTGCTGATGGTCCTGGGATAATGTCAATTTCTATGTTGTTCTCTATAGCAACTGAAATTACCCGAAAACCGGGGTCGCTAATACCGGGCATTCCGGCACTGCTGCACAGGCCGACATTTTCACCATTTTGCAATAATTTTAAAATGCCGTTGGCAGATGCTTTTTCGTTGCCGTCATTACATTTTATAAACCTTTTGGGAAAGGGTATTTCGTAGTAGAAAAACAGCTTTTTAGTATCTTTTGGCTCTTCACAGGCGATGGTATCCACCTTGCCAAGAATATCCAAAGCGCGACTGCCCAAGTCGGAAATATTGCCAATGGGGGTTCCGATAACTAGTAGTTTTCCGTTCATAATTTTATTTCTTTGCCTAAATGGGCAGAATTGGCCCTTGGTCGCCCCAGCATAGGGTTGCACCACAGCCTGGGCTTTCGTAGAGATCAATTCGGTCTAATTGTGGTAGTTTATGGTTTAGTCGCTCTTTTATCCAATTTAGTACAGTTGCTAAGTTAGCATCGGAAACTCCATCTAAATCGTTTAATAGATGGTGGTCTAGTTGGTTGTATAGTGGTTTAAATATGTCTTTTACATCGCCATAATCAACTGTCCAGCCCAATAGCTCGTCTAGTGGTGCTACTAAATGTAGCCTTGTAAGGTAGCTATGGCCGTGTAGCATCTGTCTTGGGTCTCCTGCTGGGGCCTGGTTTAGTTTTAATGCCCCTTCAAAACGTAGCTCTTTCCATATTCTAAACTGCTCACCATTGTAGTTACAGCCAGCGGTGACTGTCTCATAAACAGTTATCCAAGACAGCTCTTTTAATTGGGGTTTTAGCTGTTGCCAAATCCAGTCTGCTAGTACTTCGCTGGTGGGGTTTTCTAAGCCGGGTATATCATTTAAACAGTGGTTGTGTAGTCTGTTTTGCAGTGGTTGCCAAAGCTGGGCTAAGCTATCAAAGTCAACTCCCATATTTTTTTGTTCTATAATCTGTTTAGCATGGAGAATAACCTCAAAGCCGTGACCATGCATACGGCCACATTGATGTCCCTTCGGAACATTTGGCAGTTGATGGGCTGCTTCAAAACGAAATTTGCGCCAAATATGAGCCATATCTCCTACTGCTAAATCTGCCCCTGTGTCACGTGTGCTTTGAATACCTACTGATTCTAAACCCGGTATTTCAAGACGTTGCCAAAGCCAGCGAGCAAGGTTTTCGTCGGTGGGGTTTTTTATATGATCATTAAGAAAGCTATAATCAAGAGGGGCCACTGTTTGGGTTAAGGCTTTTGTTATGCCTTGGGTTTCGTCACCGGGAAATGGCGACCATCCATTGGGAAGCCTTGCCCTAATGCGAGCATAATAGCTGTGACCATGTAGATGGTGTGATGGATGGCTGTCCGGAAGAAATGGTACTTTTAAAGCTGCCTCAAAAGGGGCTGCTCCGGTATATAATAGAGAGTCAGCCATTGTTAGTTTCTAGCATAAATATAGGGTCTATAATGCCAGCATCTGCAAATCCTTTTGCTCGTAGTTGACAAGCAGAGCATTTATTACACGGTGGGTGTTGATTGTTATAACATGTGTGGCTATGGGCCATAGCTGGTAGTGCCCCTAGTTTTTTAGCCAAAAGCACAGTCTCTTTTTTAGTTATAAACATTAAAGGAGTATGAAGGGTTATTTTGCTCTCTAATCCTAGCTCTAAGGTTTTTTCAAGAGCTTGCAAAGTATCTCTGCGACAATCTGGATAGCCGCTATAGTCAGTTTGGGCTACTCCTGTTACTAAATGGTGTATATTTTTTTTATATGCAAAGGCTGCTGCAAAGGTTAAAAATATTAAATTTCGCCCAGGTACAAAGGTGTTGGGTAGCTGGGTTGTTTCATCAAGGTTGTTTTCAACATTAATATTGCTATCAGTTAGTGAGTTACCCCCCAAAGCAGCAAAGCTGTTAATGGGAATAACCGTATTTGCAACATCAGCAATTTGAGCAATTTTTTTAGCAGCAGCAATCTCAATTTTATGGCGTTGCCCATAATCAAAGGTTATGGTCTCTGTGTCATTTTTGCCAAATTTCTCTAAGGCCCAATAAAGGCAGGTGGTAGAGTCTTGACCACCTGAAAGAACAACCAAAGCCTTTTGTTTCGTGCTCATTAAGATTTTTGCACCCTTTGTAAAAGGGTGGCAAGGTCTTCTTTAACCGATGTGTGGGTATACTCATCATCTTGGTGGGGGGGCTGTCCTGGTTGTTGAAAGTGGGGGCGTTCTTGATACATCTCTCCCCAGCGCATATCCACTTGCCTAACAAATTCATAAAGCATCGTGTCACTATTTAATATAGTTTGCAAAATTGTAACTAATGCTTCTTTAGGGTTGTCTAAGTGTTTCTCTATTAAAGGGGTAGAGTTTTTTATACGACGGCCTAAAATAGATTTAAGTGCACCGGATGTGTCAGGGCACTGCTGTTTGACAATTTCAATAAGCTGGTTGCGTGCCTGGGCTAGCCTTGGTATGGGAGAGGCTCCCTTTAGCATGCCTCCTCCACCAGCTCGACCAATTGCGCCTGCTATGGAGAATTTCTGCTTTTTTTGAAGCTCTTCCTCTATTTTCTTTTCATCGCTCATATTTATGATCACTTAATTTTAAAGTAATGAGTTTGACAGTATAAGCCATAGCTGGCAGGTTATGCTATGAATAGGTGTTTTTGCCATGTTAAACATAACCCCGATATTTCTTTATGCCTGTATTTATAAAATATTTTGGCAAGAAACGGTATAGATAACAGTGAATGACGACAATTTTAAAATAGCCTCCCAAGATCAAGAGGAGGCTATAAACAAGATGAATGATTTTTTTGAGCCTCTACTTGGAGGCAAAAAATATTTTTTACTCTCCGGTTATGCTGGCACTGGTAAAACTTATACCATAACTGAGTTTGTAAAAGGTTTGCATAGTGATATCCGGGTGATTTTAACTGCACCTACCAACAAAGCTGTAAGAGTGTTAGATAATATGGCAGCCGCAGGAGGGTTGGATGTTGATACCGGAACCATCCACTCGCTACTAGGTTTAGTATTAAGCTATGAAAAAGAGCAACAGGTATTAAAGAAAAAACGAGCTGCCACTATAGATAAATATGATTTAGTTATAGTTGATGAGTGCTCTATGGTAGGAGCAGAGCTTTACAATATAATAGATACTGCTTTGCTAAACAGCTCAACCCAAGTGATTTTTGTTGGTGATCCTGTCCAGCTTCCTCCTATAGGAGAGTCAAGCTCGCCCACTTTCTCAACAACTAACAGAGCCGACTTAACCAAAATTATCCGTCAGAAAGATGATAACCCTATAATTGAGCTATCAGCTGCTATTCGTAATATAATGGAAACTGGTGGTAGAGTCGCTGTGCGGGGTTTTGTATCTGAAGCCGGAAGCAAGTCTGGTCTTTTTTTAATGCCAGGATACCGCTTTGAAAAATGGTTTCCCCCTGCATTTACCCAAGAGCGTTACCGAGATGATAGAGATGCATTTAGAGTAGTATCTTGGACAAATAAAAAAGTTAACTATTTTAACGATCAAATCCGCTCCTTTTTAGTAGATAGATCAACAAACCAGCCTTTTGTACCAACTGAAAGAGCAGTAACAGCCGATGGGGTTCATAAGAAGGTGGCTAAAACCAAGACCAAGCTTGTGTTAAATACTGATAGTGAGGGAGAGGTATTAAGCTGCATAAAAACAAACCATCCCTGGCATGAGGAGCCACTGCCTGTATGGGAAGTTATATTTCGCCCTTTTGATAGTGAAGGGGAGGTGACGCTATATATACCAGACTCCAATCAGGTTACACATATACAAAGGCGGCTTAGTCAACTTGCACAAGAGGCAAGGGCAGGCAAAAAGCAGTGGTGGGATTTCTGGAACCTTAAAAACTCACTAGCCGACTTAAGGCCGTGTCATGCTATAACTGTCCATCGCTCTCAAGGGTCAACATTTAGCAATGTTTTTGTTGATTCGGAAAATATTCTCTCCAATCCCAACAGACAAGAGGCACTGCAATGTCTATATGTTGCAGTTACAAGAGCATCAGACTGTGTAATTCTAAATAGCCCACTTATATGATTTCTAACTTTCATTTATTTTTATAATATATGATTGCCTCCAATTTTTTGCATATTTTATATTGATTGGGTTTTGTTGTTCTTAACTTTCTCATCACATTTTTGTCACAAAACAAATTTTATTTTGTGACATTTTTTTTTTGTTTTCAACAAAAATATCACAAAATAAATTCCATCTAAACTATCGTTAACTTGCGTGTGACAATCTTGTGACGGTTATTTGTTAAGTGTGTCATAAATGTCGATATGTTATATTATGATGTAAAATCAATATGATACTCTCTATATTGTAGGTGTTTTAGTAGCTGGCACAGCCATTGCTATATCCTACACACTGAATGCAGCAATTGTTTTTGTGTTTGTTGCTTGGGCAGCCAGTAAATAGAGTTGAGTTTAAAAGAGTGTGTATTTTTTTCTTGACTTGGATCTTGCTGGCGTGTAGAAAAGAACACACCTCAAGTTGCAAACAGGCAACACAAGGTTAACAGGTTGTTAACGAAAGTAGAAAAAGTAACAACCAGAACAGAACATTTGTAGGTTATATTTTAGGGGCTGTTAGAAGTTAGTCAATACTACTTGCTACGGTTCGATACTTTACTAGATAAAAGGAAAAAAGTTACATGAAAAAATCTCTAATTCTCGGTGCTGCAGCTATGGCTGCTTTGGTTGCGGTTCCACAAGCTGATGCTGCTGATGTTAAAGTTGGTGGTTACTACATGATGCGTGCTGTTACTCAAGACACAACTCTTGCAGAAGATAGCACACTAGATGATACACAAGGTTGGTTCCAACGTGTTCAGCTAAATGTTGATGCAAAAATCAGCGACAAAACATCCGCTCACTTACATACTCGTATCTTAGGTAGCAGCGACACAATCGAGGGTGCTACTAAAGGTAACGCTCAAGATTCAGACGGTGCTATGGATGTTAAGCGTGCATGGATGGAGACTGAGGTTTATGGCATTACAGTTAAAGCTGGTAACATGCCTCTTAACATCAATGACAAGCTACTTTTCAAAGATGACGGCGGTTCCTACGGTACTATCCTATTGGCTAAGAACTTCGGTGGCGTAACTGCTGTTGCTCTTAATGTACGTGCTGATGAGGGTCTAACTACTGGTCTTAATGCTGACACTGATGACGCAAATGTATACGGTTTAAGCCTTGTTGGTAAAGCTGCTAATCTTAGCTATCAGTTGACTTGGGCACATTTGGACGTTGAAGAAGATTATTCAGCTGTACCAGACAGCACAAACAACTGGATTGCTTTGACAGTTGGTGCTGACATGGGCGGCATGAAACTAACTGGTACTGGTATCTACGAAACTGGTCACAACCAAGACGGCACAGTAACTGATACATTGGAAGATGGCGGTTTCATGGGTGCTCTTCGTGTAAAAGGTAAAACTGGCTTCGGCGGCTGGAATGCTTATGGTTTCTATGCAGCTGAGAGCTTCAACCATCCTGTAGAGACTTATACTTCTAGCCGTGTTAACCAAGGCTTCTCAAAAACTTGGTTCCAAGGCGGTCCTGGTGGAACAGTATTAATGGAGAGCTGGGCTACTGGTGACGGCGGTACAAGCAGCAAAAACAACCTACAAAACTTGATGGGTGTTGGTGCTGGTGCTACTGTTAAAGCTGGTTCTTGGTCAATTAAACCAGCTGTTGATTATGTTACAGTAATTGAAGATGCTGGTGTTAACTCTAAGAGTGCTTTTGGTGGATCTCTCTACCTAACTACTGCTCTTGATAAAGGCGCTACTTTCAGCTTGGTTGGTATTTATGTAAAACCATCTGACGATTCAAACACAGTTGATTACGGTGCAATGCAAGCTCTACAAGCTGAATTCAAAGTTAAGTTCTAATTTTGAAAGAAAAAATTGATGATATAATCATCAAATGCAGCTCTTAAAAAGAGGGGTGGAGTTTTCCACCCCTCTTTTTTTTTGTATTTCTGTTTGATATAAAATGGGCAAGGTAACTTTTAAACTAGTTTTAGCAGTTGGTTTGTCTGTCTTATGAATATACCTAACAGCCTGTCATTAATTCGTCTATTATGTGCGCCACTGTTTTGTTGGTTGTTAATAAACAGACATTTCAACTTTGCTTTAGTATTGTTTCTTATGGCTAGTTTAACTGATGCTGTAGATGGTTATATAGCAAAGCGGTTTAAGCAAGAGACTGAGTTGGGCCGTTATCTTGACCCACTAGCCGACAAGGTGTTGTTAATGGTGGGGGTTATAACTTTATCATTTATACAAATGCTGCCAGTGTGGATCACCTTGATAATAGTTAGCCGTGATATTGTTTTAATTGGTGGTGTTATTCTCTCTAAAATGCTTGCAAAAGTGTATTTGGTTCGACCATTAATTATCAGCAAGGTTAATACTTTTTTTCAGATGCTGCTCATAATGCTGGTTTTACTTCAAACCCAATTTATTGAATTAAGCCCTGCAGTTACATTGCAAATATGGTTAACCGCTCTCTCTACTATCGCATCACTATGGGCCTATATCTCTCGATGGTCTGTGCCAAATGGTGTTAACCTTCCATAATAATTCCAAATTTTGCATTAACTCCCACTTCATTGGTACATTTTAACCAACAATGTGACTTCTATATTCTCTCCAAAGATAAACTTTTCATAGTAAAATATTAAACAATTAACCGTAGTCGCAAGATAACCTCCGAAACTTTATGATACCTGACCATAAGCAAGTAAGCTTACTTCTATAAATTATGGGTAGTTTTAATTGAAACTCAATATTTTATTGTATCATTAATATCTGCCCAACTACTTAAACCACCTAAAAGAGATAATATATTTTTAGTTAAACCTAATTTCTGTAATTTGGTATCTATTTTGCTTTTATTAAAGTTAGATAATGCAACTAAAACAGAGGTTTATGATTATGGAAAGTCAGGGTTTTGTATTTCATATTCAAGAAAAAGGGCAGAGTGGCTACGATTTTTTTTACCATCAAACTGACCCCCAAGAGTACTGTATAGGCCGTGATGTGAGAGATACGAGTTTTTCTACTATTCAGGTTCAACTACAAGATAAAACTGTATCAAGGAATCACTGTCGTATATTTCTAAATCCAGATTCTAAATGGATGATTGAAGATTTAGATAGTAAAAATGGTACGTGGGTGCAAGAAAACTGCAATCTATCTAGTGAATATAAAAGGGTAGGAAAGCCAATAGTAATTACTGCAGATTCTGTCTTAAAAATAGGCGAAACTACAATTCGTCTAAGGTTGATGTCAAAAGTAGACAGAAGAAGTTTTAATGAAGATCGATACTATGAGCAAATTTCAGCTTAATGACGATCTATTTTAACCTAGAAACGGTATTTGAAAGTGCGTGCATAGTATAATTTATGGATTTATCTGGTGTATCAGTTGAAATCGTGGTCACATTGGTGCTAAGACTTTCTTCTGATATGCTAGGTGAGTCAATAAGTTGCCCTAGGTGTGCGCTTACAACTGCTATTTCTAGGTTTAATGTTAAACTAAATAAATTTTTGCTCGAAAAAAAAACCTTATACCAAATATATACCGCAAACTATCGATTACAGGCTAAGTAACCACCCAACTGCTAAATCTAGGATAATTAATGGACTGGGGTTTAAGTACTCTTTTTACCAGCGCATTTTTAGCAGCAACTATTCTTCCTCTCTCATCAGAAGCGGTAATGTTGGGGCTGTTTTATTCTTATGAATATAATTTAGCACTTCTTTGGGGGGTGGCAACTGTAGGTAATGTTGCTGGTTCTATGGTTAATTGGTATTTGGGGCGATATTGCCTGCGATATAAGGGCCATAAATGGTTTCCGGTTACTGATGAGCAGTTACAAAAAGCGCAAAATAGCTACCTAAAGTGGGGGCAATATACTCTGCTGCTGGCTTGGGTTCCTGTTATAGGAGATCCTCTAACCTTTGTTGCAGGTCTCTTTCGTACGCCATTTTATCTTTTTACCTTTTTAGTATTTGTAGGTAAAGGAGGGCGGTATCTGGTTTTTCTTTGGCTGTTGACTTGATATATAAATCATTTATTTATAAATATTTTAGTATCTCTCCCCATTCTTCTTATTTATTATTATCCAATATAGATCGCCTACAACTATTAATACCTCAAAACCTGTAATAATGAGCTTTTTTACGAATGGATGGTTAAACCAAGATTATGTGAGTAAACTAGCTTTTACACCCATTAATTAATAAATAACTTTAAAAAGTTTGTATTTGGTTTGCCTACAGTTTTAAGATATTATTATCTATAATGCATAAAGCTTTATAGATAAATGCTCCTAGGTAACTGAGGCTATAAAATAATGGGTGGACTTTTTACATGTAAATTTAGCAAAAGAATAGCTCTATTATGTTTTTTTATTTTTTTTGCTTATTCTCAACCAAATTATTTACAGGCAGGATTTTTGCCAGCAAAACTTACAGAGAAAATTAATTCAATTACCAATGCAACCCCCGAAACTGTAACAATATTTATAAAACAGGCTGTAAGTGAAAACCCCCAATTGGTTACAGATATTACTGTAGCTGCAATAAATGTTGCTCCTAATTTTGCTGGAATAATTGTGGCTGCTGCAATAACTGTAGTACCTATTGCTGCTGCAACAATAACTGCAGCAGCTATAGGGGTTGCTCCTTTTCAAGCTGGGGCAATAACCACAGCAGCCATTAGCGTTGCTCCTAATAAAACTGCTGAAATTCAGAGTGCTGCAATAACTGCTTTGCCAACAGCTTTAGATGGTATGGATATTACGGATGAAAATGATATTTTTAAAAATGGGGAAAGCCAAGATGATGATATTTTTACTGTAACAGAATATCCAGACTCTAGCCCAGGTTAAGACTAAATATTGGCATTTTCACCACCCGCAATCATTTACTTTATTTGGGTTAGTAGCAGGACTTATTTTTTGCTGTCACTGTTTTGTTTAATAATTTTTAATGTTCTGCGTATGGGGTTATCGTTTGGTGCTGAAACAAAAGCATTTATGGCAGCTTTTCGCATCTCAAAGTCAAGCTCTTCTGCTCTATATTTAGCCAAAGCAAGCATGGCCCAGCCATAAGCCCAAGCTGGACGCAAATTAGTTATGTGGCGTAGGTAAGGTAGTGAATTTTTATTACGCTCTTTTTTTGTGGTAATAGTGGGTTTGGTTTTTGTCTGTAAAAGCGCAGCAATTTTAGTTAAGTTATGCGGGTTTTTCGGTTCTAGTTTTATAGCTTGGTGCAAACGTTGGTGGGCTTTTTGCCACTCTTTATAAGTTGGTGTTTTATTCTGCTTCTGCCAGCTTTTTATCTGTAAAGTAGCATCAACTGCATATAGGCTTGCTGTGGCATTTTGTAGGGCTATTACTAACAAAAAAGATAAAAATAATATCGCCAAAATTGCAGAAGATATTTCTAACTTTCTGGCCATCTAAAAAAATCTTCTTTCTACGGTAACCACATCTCCTGGTTTGATGGCCACCTGTGAATTTGTGGGGTGTTGCTCTATTGCTGGGTTGTTTTCAGACTTAATATATATTTTATCATGGTTGGCTCTATCTGTAAGCCCTCCCACCATGCTTATAACTTTGTCCAATGTTAAGCCTGGGGAGTAGGGGTAACCACCAGGAATTTTCACTTCTCCTTTAACATAAAATTTCCGATACTCCACAATTGATACATTAACCCGTGGCTTAATAAGATAACCCCTATTTAAAAGCTGAGTAGTGATAAAAACCTCAAGTTCTCCAACGGTCATATCCTGAACCTGAATAACCCCCAATAAGGGGTAAGAAATTGCAGTGGTAGCCCCAAGACGAGTTTTAATGCTTAAATCCTTTTCTCCAAAAACCGTAATAGCTAGCATATCACCAGCATTTAAACGATAGTCATTTTCAGCTGAGTACGCGCTATTTTGTGTTGCAAAGTTAAGGATAAATACAAATAAAAATATGGCAAATATAAGTTTTTTTAAAATATATTTTATTAAAAAATTCATTGCACTATTATCCAAATTTGCCATTAATATAAGTTATAGGTAATAGTGTAGCCTAGGTTTACTACATAATTCGACTATAAATATAATTAAAATGGTGCTTTAATGTGTTGGTCTGTTTGATTAACTGTTATATTTTAGCTAAGTTACAGAATTTAACTGCTAATATATTACTTTCTTATTATGTTTTAAGACCATATTACCCATTAAAACACTCGGTAGGGCCAATAAAACCATGAATGTTGCTGCGTTGGCTGGCATGTGTAGGTTATAGTCGGTTGTGGCGTGTATTAACATGGCGGTAGTTGCCATTGTTACGGTGAATGATAGCCCTTTTATTAGGGGGTCTTGGCTTTTTTGTTGTAGTTTTATTGCTGTTTTTAGGGATAACAATATTGGTATACCTAGAAGTAAAAAACCTACTATTCCTGTTTCACTTAAAAACTCTAGATAGTCGTTGTCGGCATGGCGGAAATGTTTTTTAGTTGTATGGCTTTTATAACGGGGGTAAATGGTTGAGAATGAACCCATGCCTGACCCCGTTATCCAGAAATCTTTTGATAAGTTTAATGTATCTTTTACCACTTGCACGCGAATTTCTTGGCTTATTTTTGTTGCCTCAATACGTTTAACTACCTTGTCTAACCCAACCCAAGAACCTATTAACAGTAGGTCTAATAATATAAAACTAAGCAAGATAATTGCTATTGTACTTTTCTGTTTTTTGTAGCTTTGCAGGGATATAAGGCCAGCAATAAAAAGGCCTATTATAAGAGATGCATTGCCCATGCGAGAGTGGCTTGTAATTATTGCGCTTACTATTGTTACTAGAAAAATACGCAGTGGAGTTTTGTAGCTAAATAATACCCTTAAAAATTTTATAATAAATTGCTTAAAATATCTTTTTTCTTTTTGTTCATTTAGCCCAGATAATATTAACCCTATACCAACTGCCATGGTCATTATTAAATAGTTAGCATAGTGGTTGGGGTTTATAAATGTACCACTTGCACTGCTGTGGCTGCTATTGCTTACAATTAAAGCAATACCAATTATAGACTGTAAAACTCCACTGCAAACCAGCACCCAGGCCAAAGTTTTTATGCGTTTTCGGCCCTCTACCAAAAGCAATGTCATTATAAATATTAAAAGATAAGCAACTCCTTTTAGCCACTCAGTAAAAGCAGCGTGGGAGTCTATGCTTGCAGGTAGCATGTTATATGTTTGCCATAGGCCAGCTTGTTGTTGAATAGCAGCAAGTTTGGGTGATAAAGCAGTGATGACCCCTAATGGTATAGGTAAAAATTGTATGGTGGCAATTAGTAGCCATAAAAACCAGCAGATAATAGCTGGTAAACTGTTTTTTACAGCTTGGTTTATTTGAAATTTGGCCAAGCAAAACCCTGTCAGCCAGGTAATGGCAATAATAAAAATCCATATCTCCATAATAGCCCACGCCCATGGCCTGTTACTGCCCAATGGAAGGGGTAGCCATAAGAGTAAGGCCAAAAACATTAAAAAAAGATATTTTGGCGATTTACTCCTACCGCAACTTTTTGTGGCAACTGCATTTTTTAATGTTTGTTGTAAATTTATGGAGTTCATAGTTTTGTGTTTTATTGTTATTATTTAAAATTATAATCACGGTTAAACTAGTTGATATCAAAAGATAAAGCAAATATAAGTTTTGGATAAAAATGTTTTGAAAGTGCTATCTTGATAAGTTAAAAATTTCTTAAAGGTATGCAAAATAAAACATCAGGACTTGTAAAGTTGGGGTAGGTATTGGTAACTTCGTTGGTTATAATCGCAATATCTAAAGAGGATGCGAAATGATCCGACCCCGTTTGGAGAAATATGACAACCACACCTTTAATAGAGGTGCGCCAGCTTGGAAAGAAGCGTTGTGGATTGTTGTTCAGGCGTTGTTAGTAACTTCTCCAATTCCTGGTTCTTTCCATCGCCGTTTTTTGTTACGTCTTTTTGGGGCCAGCATAGCAGCCGGGGTAGTTATTAAACCGGGTGTTAGGGTTAAATTTCCGTGGTATTTAAAAGTTGGTAAACATAGTTGGTTGGGTGAATATTGTTGGATAGATAACCTAGCCAAAGTCTCAATAGCCCAACACTGTTGTTTATCTCAAGGAACATATCTAGGTACTGGCAACCATGACTGGACAAGTGGTGGTTTTGAATTACAAATAAACCCTATAAATCTGCACGACTACTCTTGGTTGGCTGCTCAGTCTCGTGTGGGTCCGGGGGTTACTATAGGAGAGGGGGCGGTTTTAAGTTTTGCAAGTATGGCAACTGCAGACCTTGCCCCATGGACTATCTATAGTGGTGTACCCTGCCGATTTGTTAAAAAACGCAAAATGGTAAAGCAGGGCAGGGGGTTATTAGATGGAGCAAAATCTTGATAGTGGTAACTCCCCTACCTTTAACCCTTCTGCCCACCTTATTCGTAAGCCGTTGGTAGAACGTAAAATATTGTTTGAATATTTGCGGATAGTTCGTCATCGTTTTTTAAGCATTATAATAACTATGCTGGCTATTGGTGTTCTTGCATATATTTTGGCTTCTTCTATGGATAAAGTGTATAAAGCCACAGCAACATTAGAAATAGAACCAAAAACCAAGCAGTTAACAACTATTAAAGATATTTATGAAAACAGCAATTTTTCTCGTGAATATCTAAACACCCAGCTTGCGGTTTTAAATTCCCGCTCATTAGCTTATAAGGTTGCCCAGCGTTTAGGGTTTGCTGAAAAACTAATAGATAATAAAAACCAAATATCTAATGATTTTGTAAGTTGGCAGGGTTTTTTACCAAAGATATTTGTTGATATTTTTAACAACTCCCAAGACCACCAAAACAAGCCTACGACACCCCATTTAAAGCAGGTTATGGTGAAAAATAGTATGATAAAAATGGTTAAGGATGGGTTAGAAATTAAACCGGTCCCTTTTAGTCGATTGGTAAAAATTAGTTATGAGACAACCTCTCCCCAACTTGCAGCTATAGTACCTAACCTTTTAGTAGAGGTTTATATAAACAGTGGCTTTGAATCACGCAAAAATGTCACCTCAAAAACATCTAGCTGGTTTGTTAGTCGCCTTGAGATATTAAAAAAAAAGTTGCAAACATCTGAAGGGGTTTTACAGGCATTTTTAGAAAAAAGTGACCTGTTGGGTTCTAAAAAGGGCAGCAGTATAGCTGAAGAACAGTTTGAAGCAATTGCTGCTGATTTACGAGATGCCCGTCGAGATGAGTTGGAAATTAGTATTTTATTTAAACAAGTAGAGTTTACAAAAAATAGCAACCCTCAAACGTTGTTGGTTATACCGCAAATAATGAATGATAGCGTTGTTAAGGAACACCGTATTTTTTTGGCAAAAAAAAAGCAAATAGTTGCCAAGTTGCAAACTCGTTATGGTCCCAAACACCCAACAATGATAGTTGCACTCTCAGAGTTAGCAACAGCAACTAAGAGCCTAAACTTACATATTAATACCAAAGTACAAGCCATAACCAACAGCTATAAAAGTGCAACTAGTAAAGTTAACTCCATTAATAAACAGTATCAAAAAATGAAAGATGAGCTGCGTTTTTTAAGCCGTGGTAACACTCAATTATCGGCTTTAAAGTCTGAGGTAGCAGCTAACAAAGAACAATATAATCTGTTCTTAACACGGGTAAAACAGAGCGATGCAGTAGGTGATTTACAAGCTGATAATCGGCAAATGGATAATGCTCGTCTTATTGATCCGGCTGAAACACCACTTTTACATAGTTGGCCCAACACCAAACTTATTGTTGCAAAAGCCATGGCATTTACCTTTGTTATGGGTGTATTTCTCGCTCTTTTGTTGGATTTTCTCGATAACACTTTAAAGGGTGTTTTTGATGTGGAAGATAAACTACACATTGGGGTTTTAGGCACTCTGCCGTTAATGAAACAAAATGTAAAAGGCCAAGGAGAGTTAGATTTAGGGTGGCTTTTTTTACGTGGTAGTAACCCTCAATTTAATGAAGCTATACGCTCTATTCGTACCTCAATTAGGTTGAGTGATGTTGATAAATCATACCGTACTATTGTTATCACATCTTCGGTTCCTAAAGAGGGAAAAAGCACTGTTGCAATGAACCTTGCCATGGCTATGGGTACTATGGAGAAGACCTTGATAATTGATTGTGACTTACGCAAGCCATCTATTGCTAATTTAATTCAGATAGATAAAAACTCTGCTGGTTTGACAAATTTAGTTAGCAGCACCAAAAAAAAAGAGGCGTGTTTTTATTCAGTTGGTGGTGCTGGTTTAACATTTTTACCTACAGGCCGTCTGCCTCCTAATCCCCAGGAATTTTTATCTTCACAAAAATTTAAAGATCTCCTAAAGGAGCTAACCAATCAGTTTGATAGGATTATTATCGATAGCCCGCCAAGCTTGGCTATAAGTGATAGTTTTATTATTGGTGCGTTAGCAGATGCTGTTATCTATGTATGTCAGGCCGATAGTACGCCTATTCCGGCTATCCAGGGCACAATGACACGGTTTTTACAATCGCAAACCCCTGTTATTGGGGTTGTATTAAATAAAAAAAATATAAATCAATCTTCAAAATATTATTACTCACAATATGGAGCTAAAGCTACGGATGGCACTAAAAGTTCTATACATTGACGATATTCCCACTCCATATCGTGTGGCTGTTCATCAATATTTTAGTGTAACAGGTGATGAAATTTATCGTGTGCTTTTTTGTGCTAAAGAAGAGCCGGGTCGCAAGTGGTCAATTGATTTTGGTAATTTAGATTATGTAGTTCTATCTGGATTGCAGTTTCGCCCTACAAAGCAGTTAAGCCCCTTCTCATTTAAGTTTAACCCTCATGTGTTAGATGAGCTGCGCAAATTTTCCCCTGATTGTGTGGTGTTGTCCGGTTATGCTCACCCCACTATGTGGTTGGCAGCTTTGTGGTGTCGTTATAAATCTATCCCCTATGGTTTGATATGCGAAACCAGCGAAAGTAACGCTAATTTTGTAAAAAAAATTATAAAAAAATTGATAATAGGGGCAATGTTAAAAAGCATGAGTTTTGCCTTGCCTGTTAGTCATCAAGCTGGTGTTTTTTTACGTAAGCTTTCTTGCAAACCAAAGTTGCCAATGTATTTGTTTCCTAATACTCCCGATACCAAAAAAATACAGATGGAAATTAAAAGAGCAGACATGGCTATTGCCAATAGAGAAGACCTTGCAGCCATAGGTATAATAAAAAGTGACAAAATAGTGCTTTTTGTAGGGCGGCTCATTGATGCTAAACGACCTTTAGACCTGCTAAATGCGTACCTAAAATTACAAAATAAAATTAGGCAAAATTGCCACCTGGTTTTTGTTGGTGATGGTCCTTTAGCTGGGCAGATAACAGCAAAATTAAAAAAAGGAGATTTGGTACATATACTGGGCTGGGTTAGTGATTATGCAAAGCTTATAAGAATTATGGCAAGTGCAGATATTTTTGTTTTGCCATCAAGTTATGAGCCATGGGGTACTGTGGTTAACGAGGCAATGATATGCGGTCTGCCAGTGGTGGCAAGTGGTAGTGTAGGAGCAGCAAGTGAGATGATAGAAAATGGTAAAAATGGTTATATTTACCCTACAGCAGATATTTCATATTTAGCACTTTTATTAGAGGAAATTTTACAAAAAACCGACCTAGCAAAACTATCTTTAGCTGCACAAAATACAGCCAAGAAATATAACCATGAATTTGCCACAGAAAGTTTGCGCAAAGCAGTTACTAATAAGGCTTATAAATGAGGCGAGAGACATATCTTCTTACCCTACTTTTCATGGTTTTTTTTCTCGCTAACTCATACCACCACCAATTACGTTTTTTTATGTGGTATGGTAAATTTATACTGCTTATTGTTGTTGGGCTTTCCATTTATTTATCTAGTAAATATCAGCAGATAAGATTTACCAATTTATCACCAAGTTTTGCACCTGTGATAATCATGCTTTATGGGGTTGTGCAACTACTGCAAATTTATAACAGTGACCTTACGACTATCTGTTTTTGTGCTATAGAAAAAAACCAATATTATCTGCTTTTATTGGGTAGTTTGTTTGTGTTTGCAACAGGCTGGTTGTTGGCAAAAATGTTGAATTTTATTGAATATTGGAACACCTTTAAAAAAGCAATTATCTATGGGGTTGGCTTTGTAACCTATAGCAATATTGTGTTTTATATTTTGGGTCAAAATTTAGGTAGAGGCATAACATCAGGTAGGTTTACAGGCTGGATAGATAATCCCAATACGTTGGGTATAATTCTTTTAGGTGGTTTTCCTGTAGTTTTGCATGAAATATTTTTAGCAAATGAAAATAAGAAAAAATTGTTGTTGGGGTTGCTGTTTGCCTTAATGGTTTTTTTGCTTATTGTTACCGGCTCACGTTCTGCATTAATGGGCCTAGTTTTCACAATTATTTTTATGCTTTGGCGGTTAAGTTTTCTGTTGAGAAGTGCAGGTTTTTTGTTGGCAATTTTGTTGCTACTTTTCTTTGATGGCTCTCTTCTTTTAACCATATCTCAATGGTCTATTTTTTCGCCAAATATGTTGCCAACTTTTGCAAGAAATAGTGTAGATATTTTGTCAGGGCGCAGCGAGGTTTGGCAGTTAGGTTGGCAGCTAGTAAATTTAGCCCCACTGTTTGGCCATGGTATGGGTGCAGAAGCTGTATTAATTGAGGCTCTTATACCTACCACCTCCATCCACCAAGGGGTAAATGTGCATAACTCTTATCTATCACTATTAATAGCCAGTGGTTGGTTAGGAAGTGCGCCAATTTTGCTTCTGGTTGTGTTAGGTATAATAAGAGCAACAGCCAACATAATATCCAAAAATACACAACACAATAACCCAAAAATAGACCTAATAAGCGTGGCCTTCCTAGTCTTCGTAAGCCACGCCTTTTTTGAAACCTGGATATTCTCACCAGGCAGTGTTTACGGTTTTGTATTTTGGACGTTTAATTTTGCTCTACTAAGCAAGCCTGTTGATGAAGGTTTAAATTATAAATATATTGGAGTTTAATAGTCTATAAGCTACAAAAAATATTGGGCAGATTATAGGAGTATAAAACCTGTCTAAAAGTAGAGATTTTCAAAAATCTTTAATTGAATTGTAATCAGATCTTATAGAAGCTACTGAATACCTAAATGCTGCGTTGGAAGAAGGGGCCGTGAGCTTTTTCTTTTGTACTTAAGAAATGTGGTAGAGGCACAAGGTGGAATGAGAAAAAATGCTAAAGGATATGTGTTAAACAGAGAAAGTTTATACAAAATGCTCTCTAAAAAAGGCAACACAAAAATCAGTAGCTTAGATTCACAATTGCATGCAATAAATATACGCTTGGCTGTTCAGCCTATTGAAACTACACCTTAAAATTATATCTTATGTTTGGAAAAAATGTTAAATCGATTATTGTTTCAGCTTTGTTGTAGCAGAAGTTATATTACACCTTTCAAATCATTATTATTATGCACTAATTAAAGCTGAGGTGTTATGCTTTCAGCCTCCCCTAAGTTTGCTTGAAAGTTGTTGTTCTGATATTATCAGTTAAAATTATATAATAAAACTTTATTTAAAAAGTATAATAAATATAAAATTTGCTCAATTGTGGTTGGTGATCGTGTGCTTATAACACTTGGCCGCTAATTAAAAGAACAACATATTTTTAAATCACGTAATTTTACCTTAAGACAACAATGTGTGGAATTGTAGCAGTTTATAATTATGGTGGTGGGTCTGGGGTGGATCGTGATGATTTCTGCTCTATGGTTGGGGCTATGGAGCATCGTGGTGAAGATGGGGGTGGTGTTTGGTATCATAAACAAGGCCGGGTTGCTTTGGGGCATAGGCGTTTGGCTACCATTGATATACACCCTCGTAGTAACCAACCCATGGTTGGGGTGGGTGGTGACCATGTTGTTAGTTTTAATGGTGTAATTTATAATTATCTTGCGCTAAGCAAATCTCTAATTTCAAAGGGGTACATTTTTAAGACAAACTCTGACACTGAGGTGTTGCTTGCCCTTTGGCATATGTACGGACAGGAGATGGTTAACTATCTTCGGGGTATGTATACCTTTGCAATTTGGGATAGTGCACTTAAGGGTATGTTTTTAGCTCGTGACCCCTATGGCATTAAGCCTCTTTATTATGCTGATGATGGTTATTGTCTTCGTGTTGCCTCGCAAATAAAAATTTTATTGCATAGTAAAGCCATATCAAAGCAGCGTGATGTTGGGGCAGAAGTGGGGTTTATGCTGTTTGGCTCTGTGCCAGACCCTTTCACCATATTTAGAGACATTAAGGCTTTGCCAGCAGGGTCTACAGTTTGGATAGATAGCTCTGGGGTTGGTTTACCAAAAAGCTTTTATAATTTACCGGCTCAGTTTGCAAAATTAGCACCCCAAGGCATAACTATTAAGTCCGCCCAAGAGAAAATTCGCCTTGCTTTACTGGATACCCTATCTAACCATTTAACAACTGATGCAACTGTTGGTTTGTTTTTATCTGGTGGTATTGACTCCGGTGTGTTGTTGGCTCTTTTATCAGAGCTTGGCAAGGATAATATGCAAACTGTAACTTTGGCTTTTGATGAATTTTTATCAAAGCAAAATGATGAAGTAAAAATAGCCCAATCTGTTGCTAAACATTATAATATGGACAATAAAACCCATACAGTAACACAAAAAGATTTTAAAGAAGATTGGCCTGAAATTTTAAAACATATGGACCAACCAAGCATTGATGGGGTTAATAGTTGGTTTGTTAGTAAGGCTGCAAAAAAAATGGGTATTAAGGTTGCTCTATCTGGTATTGGGGGTGATGAGCTTTTTGGGGGCTACCCAAGTTTTGCTGATATACCAAGGTTGAACCGCTGGTTTTTTATCCCTGCAAAAATACCAGGTTTGGGCCGGGTATTTAGGCAGGTAATGGCGAGGTTTCTATTACCTAATACATCTCTGTCACCAAAGCTGGCTGGTATGGTGGAATATGGAGGAACCAAAGAGGGTGCTTATTTACTTAGGCGGGGTGTTTTTATGCCGTGGGAATTGCCAAATTTGTTAGGCTTAGAAAAAACTTTAGAAGGGCTAGATAGGCTGAATCCCCTTGGCAATATCCAACAAATTGCCCAAGCCATTCCAAAATCTATAAACAGTTATGCAGCAATTGCTAGTATGGAGTCGTCACTATATCTAAAAAATCAGCTATTGCGAGATACAGATTGGGCAAGCATGGCCCATGGTTTAGAGGTACGCACCCCTTTAGTAGACACAACTTTAACAAAAACGGTTGCTCCATTATTAAACACTTATGGCTCGCAACTGTTAGGAGGTGGCAAACCGGGTTTGGTAAACTCTGCTTTAAAGCCTTTGCCAATTAATGTGCTAACGAGAAAAAAAACAGGTTTTGAGGTTCCCCTTAATTTTTGGATGCAAAATTCTGCCGAGTTTAAGCAGACTCTGAGAGTACCAGCACTTGCTAGCAGTGGCTGTCATTGGTCCCGGCGAATGGCTTATTATTTGTTACAAAGGGTGTGATGAAAATTTTGTATTATTCACCCAACCCTTTTTTAAATATTACCGACTCTGCTGGTTATAGCACCCATATAGTAGAGATGATTACAGCCTTTGAAAAAATGGGCCATACAGTAACGGTAATTATTGCAGGTGGTACTACACCAAGAAAAGTGGAAGCAGTAAAAAACAACAGGTTAAAGCAACTATTAAAAAAAATAGTTCCATCGCTTATTTGGTCTAGCTTAAAAGATATTCGGCTTATTTTTTTAGATAAAAAGTTGCAAAAAATATTAGAAAAAGAGATTAAAAAAATAGAGCCAGATTTAATATATGAGCGAGGCAGTTATCTGCAACTATCAGGAATAAAAGGGGCCATAAAAAGTGGTACAAGGCATATAAGAGAGATAAATTCGCCCTTTTTGGAAGAGAAAGTTAAATTTGAGGGGAACTCACTTTTATTAGGTTTTGCTCATGCTAAAGAGAAAAAATATGCTGCTTTTCCCTCATTAAATGTAGTTGTTTCAAAAGGGTTAAGAGAATATCTTGGCGATATTTATCAATTACCAGTTAATAAAATTTGCATAACTTCTAATGCTGTTAACCCAGATAAAATTTCAATTGACAAAATAAAATCCCAAGCTCTACGCCAAAAAATGCATCTTAATGGATGCACAATAATTGGTTTTGTTGGCTCTATTTTTAGCCATCATAGTGTAGAGCGTTTGCTTTATGCATTTTATGATTTATTAGCTTTAAATAATGATAAAAAATTAAGGGTGCTTATTGTTGGAAATGGAGAGAGTTTATGCCAATTAAAGCTGCTGGCAGTTGAACTTGGTATTAGTGAGGCTGTAATTTTTACTGGCAGCGTTGCCCACAAAGATATCTATAACTACATAGATATTATGGATATATGTGTTCTACCAGGTTCAAACTGGTATGGCTCCCCAGTTAAAATATTTGAATATGGCTTGTTGGCAAAAGCTATTGTTGCTGTAAATACAAAACCAGTTGTTGATGTTATGGATTGTGGTATTCACGGTTTAATTTGCCAACCAACTAAAGAGTCATTTAGTAAGGCCATTAAAAAGTTGATAGACAACCCAATACTAGCTAAGGAAATGGGAGATAAATTCCAAAAAAAAGTATTAAATGAGTACACATGGCAGCATATGGCTAAAAAGGTAATGAGGGCTTATATCGATAGCCATTCAAACCTTGCAACAGCTAATGAAATATAAAAATTAATGGCTATAATTCTCTATGTAACTGAGAGCATAGCACCATTTGTGATTGGGGGAATGCAAGAGGTAGCCCGTCGGCATATATCTTATCTGCATGGTAATGGTCATAATGTGGTGGCAATTCATAGCCGGATTAATATTGATATAGAAGGAGATATACCCACAGGTTTGTACCACATACCTTGGCCCCAGTTACCCCTTAACTATCCAGGTCGTTATCCTCACACTTTATATCGTTTAAGCCGTCTGGTTGCTGAATTTTTGCCACGGATAAAACCAGATATTATCTACGCTGAAGGTCCGGTTGTGGGGCATATTTTCTCTATTAAAAATCGCCCACCAATTGTATTTCATCCCCATGGTTTAGAGCTTTTTCAAGAGCGGTTTAAATTTAAGCATATATTTTTAAAAAAGCTAATATTACAACACTGTAAACAAGCCGATATTGTTATAAGCCAAGGTGGAGAGTTAGATAAAATATTAAGACAAAAAGCAAAGGTTAAACCTAGTTGTATACGCTATTTACCTAACTCATTTGATGGCCCTTTGGCTGCTGCTAAATACCCAGCAAAAGATAGACGTTTATTGTTTGTAGGCCGAAGAGAAAAAAGAAAAAACCTTAAATTTTTGTTGGATATTTGTAAGCAAAATCCAGAATTAAAACTAGATGTAGTAGGCTGTTCTGCTTTGCCTAATACTGGCACAAACATAAAATTTCATGGAGAAATAAGAAAGCCCCAACATCTGTTGCAGTTATATCGCCAAGCCCATATTTTAGTGCTGCCAAGTTTAAGGGAAGGAATGCCCACAGTGGTGTTGGAGTCTATGAGCCAGGGAACCCCAGTTATAGCAAACAGTGTTGGGGCTGTTAGCGATGTGGTAATACATGGTAAAACCGGGTGGCTGGTAGCAGCAGGTGATAGGGGGGCAATGTTACAAGGGTTAAATGAGGGTTTAAATTTGCTTGACCAACACTACCAAAAAATGTCTGCTAACTGTATAGCTGCAATTAAACAGAGGTATTCTAAAAAGGTTGTGCAGGAGATGCTAAATAACATAGTTATAAAACAGATTAAAGCTGGAGAATAAGGCTGATTATAACGGCTTAAAAATCCGATAAAAGCTCTCCATTTCGTATATGTAAAATCGTTTGCTGTTTGTAGATAGCATCTATGCGATGGGTAACAGTTATTATTGTCATGTTGTTATAATTTTGATAAATATTTGCCATTATGCGATGGGCAGTTTTTTTATCTAATGCCGATGTAATTTCGTCTAATACCAATATTTCTGGGTTGCCATACAACGCACGAGCTATGGCTATACGTTGGCGTTCCCCTCCACTTATAATAGTGCCACCATCACCAACCTTGGTGTTTATACCTTGCTGGCTTGTTAGAAAGTCCCAAATTTCTACCTGTTTAAGTACTATCTGCAATCGTTTATCATCATACTTTCGCCCTAAAAGGACGTTTTCAACTACATCACCATCAAAAAGAAAAATATCTTGCGCAACATAACCAATTTTGCTGCGCCACGATTTCATGTTATCCCTACTTAACAAAATATCATCAACTAAAAGGCTCCCCTTGGTTGGTGTTATAAGTCCTGTAATAATATCTAAAAGGGTGCTTTTACCGTGGCCACTTTTACCAGTAATGGTAATTTTTTCTCCTCTATTAATAGTTAAATTAATGCCGTGTAAAACTGGTTTGTCTTTAGCTGATTTAAAAGTTACATGTACATTTTGCAGGGTTATTGTTTTAGCAAAACTTATTTGTTTATCACCTAAAAGCTCAGGCTCTGTTTGTAGCTCCTGAAATACCACTTTTAATGATTGGGTCGTTGCAATAATTTTATTATATGCTGTTAAAACCCGGTTAAATGAAGGGAGCAAGCGATACATAGCAAGTGCAAATAATAACATTAACGGTACAAGTTGTTGTGTGTTGCTCTGTTTTGTATAGACAAAAGCGGTTATGGCAGAAATCATCAATAAAATGCCAATCAACTCTAAACCTAGCCTGGGTATGTGTTGTAAGGTGTTTATTTTTATCTGGCTTGTGGCACTGTTTTGGGCGGCTTTTTGGTATTTTTTGTGGACAGTTGCAAGAGATTGCAAAAACTTAAAAATACGTTGGTTGCCAAATGCATTACCAAGAATACGGTATTGGCTTTGGGTTGCTGCAACCAAGCCCTCCCCTGCATTTTTTAATCTTTGTGATGTTATAGACAACAAACCAAGGGTAAAAATAAGCAAAATAGCCGAAAAAGCTATTGTTCCTACCCAGCTGACATATAACATTAAAGCCAAAAAAAGTATAAAAACCATAAATTCTGATACCATAACAAACATTGCCACAAACATTTCTGCAACCTGCCGTGATTCGTGGGTAACAATTCTGGTTAAGTCGCTGCTGTTACGGTTTGAAAAGTTGGAGATAGAGTATTGAAGGTAGTTTTTAAAGGTGGTTGTTACCATATATTGAAATCTGTCATAACAAAAATGTGAAATCAAATATGAGTTCAGCAAAATTACTACCACCCGTAAAATATAAATACCAATAAGTGAAATGCCAAAGTACATAACAAAGCTAACGGGTGATTTAAACCTTAAAAGTTCATAAGTAAAAGAGGTAAATTTGTTGCTAAATATAAAGGCAAAATCGTTGGCAGCAGCTGCAAATACCGCTAAAAGAGTAATACCAAGCACATCAATGATTGATGTAACAAAACCAAACAGCGCAACTAAAACAAACAGCTTTTTGCCCCTAGTTTGCAAAATAGCCATAACCATCACAAATATCTGTTTGATATCCTGCATAATTTAAACACCCCAAACTAAATATTGTTGGTTAATTGTGCAAACAGCCACTCTTGATGAACCAAAACACCTTATAGAACAAAAATATGAAGTCTATATTTCTTCAACTAACCAAACCATAGATTAGCTAGTTTTTGTTGTGTAGTAACAATAAAAAATTCTAATTTAAACCAAGAAAAAATAAGATAAGGAGTATAACTCAAATGCAAAGTATATATGACCCAATATTAGAAGAGATACGAAAAAAAGATGTTGCTCTTGATCTTGGTGCAAGTTTTCAGGGCGAATATGGTGCTGGTGTTGCTTACACAATTGGTGAAAGTGTGGCTTTTGGTGGGTTATTATATGTTTGCATTCAAAGCAGTACTGCACAACAACCGGACATAGCAACAGGATATTGGAGCGAAATAACCAGCAAGGGTGAAGCTGGCCCTCAGGGTCTTCAAGGAATACAAGGTATTGCTGGTTCTCAAGGTCTACAGGGAGACCAAGGTATAACTGGACCCCAAGGAGAACAGGGTATACAAGGGGTGCAAGGTGAATCTGGAAGTGCAGCAGCCACCTCAATTGGGGTTGATGGTCTCTATTTTGACTCTGACCTTGACAGTGGTTTTGTTAAAACTGGGGCTGATAACATAGCAATTAAAACCGGGGCCATAGATGCCTTAACACTGGATGCCAGCCAAAATGCTACCTTTAGCAGTGATGTTATAATTACAGGTAGCTTAAATGGTTTAGATATTAAACAAAATAACAATAACTCTCTTGTTCTTGGTGGTGGGGCTGGTGTGGCACTTTCAGGTGATTCTGAAAATGTTATTGTTGGTGTTGGTGCTGCGGATGTAGCAGTTACAATGTCAAAATCTGTTGTTATAGGTAAAGATGCCCTTGGTGCTGGGGCTTACAGTGGTTCTGGTTATGTGGTAATTGGTCATGAAGCTGGCAACTCTCTTACTTCATCAATGCCAGGGGTTTTAATTGGTCAAAATGCTGGTAAAAGTGTAACCAACAGGCATAATGTTGTGGCAGTTGGAGCCGATGCTGCTAAAAATGCAATATGTAATGCTGGCAATGTATACATTGGATACAGTGCTGGAATTAACTCTGGTGGCGGGGCAAATTGTATATACATAGGCAACAGTACTGCAGCCCAAAACAGCGGTGGGTCAGATAATGTAGTTATTGGGGCTAGTGCTGCTAACTCTACGCAAAATTTATCTGGTAGTGTTGTTATTGGTAAAGGTGCTTTGCAATCTGGCAATGGAACATCTACCAACAATGTAATTATAGGCGATGGTGCAGGTAAAACTCTATCGTCTGGTGGTGGAAACGTTCTATTAGGTCACGATGCCGGAGCACAACTAACTACCGAGTCCGATAAGCTGGTTGTTGCTAACTCAAACACATTAACCCCCTTAATTGCAGGTGATTTTTCCAATAATAATTTAGGTATTAACAGTACAGAATACGGCAGTGGAGCAGGGGTTTTAGCCTTAGCAAATGTAACCACAGCCCCAACAAGCAACCCAACTTCTGGGGGAGTAATATATTTTGAAGGTGGAATATTAAAAATAAGAACCCCAACAGGTGTTTATACAGTAAATGTAACAGCTGCATGATATAATGATTTTAATCCAAAAACAGACATTATAAATATCAATGGGTGTCATTGCCGTGAAGGCGGAAATCCAGAGAGTTAAGCTTTGTCACCATTCTTAAAGCGTAAAATCAAAAACCTAGAAACAGCAACTACTGTTTCTAGGTTAATATAAAAAAGATATTATTAATCATCAAAATAAAGCTCTTCCATAGTGTCTGCAATAATATCCCACGTGTAGTATCTCTTGGCATAATCAATACCGCGTTTACTCATTGATTTTCGCAAATATTGGTCTGGTAGTAGCTCCTGTATAGCTTGTGAAATTGCTATGGGGTCTCCAGCAACCACCAATCCAGCCTTGGCTTTTTTAACAATAGTTGCTGCCCCAACTTGGGTAGTGGTTATAACTGGGCAGCCAACTGCCATTGCTTCTAAAACCACATTACCAAAATTTTCACTATATGATGGCAGCACCAGCATAGAGGCATTTTTTAATATCAGCCATTTTTTATCTCCCTCAATAGGGCCGATATAATAAATGCGATCTGCAACTCCTTCATCACGGGCTTGGGCAAATAGAGTTGGGGTTATTTTTTCATCATCGTTGCCAGCAATTATTAAAGGTAGCTCTATACCAAAGCTCCAGGCACTAATTAGACGGTCAAGACCTTTTTTCCAGCTTATACGCCCCAGAGCCAAAATATACTCTTGTTTTTGCCAATGTTGCACTATTTGCTTTTCATCTTCAGTTATCTCTTGGGGAAATGCCACCCCATTAGCAACAATTTTAACAGGAGCCAATTTAAGAGAAAATTTTTCCAGCTCTTTTTGTTCTCTGCCAGAAGTAACATGAATATATTTTGCTCGTTTTAGTACCTTTTTGCCAATTAAGTAGAGCCAAAGCCATTTAACAAAGGAGCTTTTAGCTTGAAAAAGAGATTTTTCCAACATACCTCGGGGTGAAAAAATGTATGGTACACCAGCTTTTAAAGCAACCCTTGCTGCCATGCCTGTGGTCCAGGCAAAACTTGTGTGAATATGCACCATATCAAAAGATGCAATATTTTCTTTAACAGCCTGATCCATGGTTGAAGAGAAGAAAAAACGATCAAACCCGGCAGGTGAGGCAAAATATTGTACAGAAACGCCATTTTGCATAACTGGTTTGTTAACAGGTACTTTTAGTACACTGGCTCCATCCCGGTTGGTAGTGTAAACATGCACTTCATGACCTCGTTTAGCCAAAGCTGTGCTAAGGCCATGAACCGAAAAAACAGGGCCACCATAACGCTCGGCAGGCCAGTAGTAAGGCGTTATGTGCAATATTTTCATTAAATATCCTGGTTAAAAGGTTTCTGCCATTATTTGCTATAAAAAAGCCGAAAACAAACTACGGGTAAGTTGTATATATATAATAAATATCAATGGCTTGTCGCAACAGGCCTGTTATTAATAATAGTTTATTATGATACTTAAGTCTCATCAACAATTTGTGTTCGTTTTGCTTCTCTATATGTTGTTAATATATTTATCTAGTACTTATTCATATGTTAATGTATATTACCACAATATTGCATATAAATGAATTTTAACCTTTATAAATGTAGAAGAGTAACTGGTTATGCCGTGTAAAATTAGCTTTGAAAATCAAAAACTAAAAATAGTAGTAGATGGTATGTTTACTCACAGGGTATGGCAGCCAATTGACGATTTTCATGTAGATCTTGCTGAGCTTAAATCTGTAGAAGTTGATTTTTCAAAAACAGTATTTGTAGATAGCGGTGGTATTGGTTGTTTGATGTTATTAAAGGATAAAGTCGGTGATAACATCGAAATATCACTAATTAATACTAATAGAGATGTACATAAGATAATTACAACTGCAAATCTAGCCGATATCTTTACTGTTGCATAAGTAACTGCAAAAAAACCATTCATTAATTAACAAATCAAACTATTCTTTTATTATCCTAGATTCGGCAGTTGGCGGTGTGTGTATGGCGTAAGATATTTGTTTATTTGGTGTATTTGGGGAAGTCGCGGTCATCTTGTTGGTGATAAGATTTTCCCCAAATATGCCAGGTGAATCAATGGCTTGCGTCAGGTGCGTGGCGACAACTGCCGGATCTAGGTTAACCCTCACTAATACGGGCTTTCCTGCATGCAAAAAGGGGCCGCAAAATTAATTTGCGGCCCCTTTTTTTTCTTTTATTACTTCTACTACTATTTCAATTTATCCAGCAAAGCTACACGCACTTGCTTTGGTTCTTGTATCCATATTTTTACCACGGTTTGTATGATCATCAATTTCAGCTGCACTACCAATCATCCTGCCAAATAAGAATGTTGTAAATGCTGCTTTCTCTAATGCATCACCACTTATCTCTCCATTTTTATACGGAACCCACAACATTTTAAGTAAAATAACCGCAATAACTGCATCAACATTCACACAATAAACGTTTTTACTAACACCAGTATCCTTAAGTGCTTTCACAATGTTGTGATAGTAGTCTTGGAAAATGTTGTACTCACCACGCTTTTTAAATAACTTGTCAACAAATACCTCACGAGGATCATAGTTAACAGGCTGGTTTTTAAATACAGGGTGGTTAATACAAGGAATTTTTGCGTAGCCTAAATCACCCGCTGCCTTGGCTTGGGTTTTATAAACCTTATATTCCTTGGCATATGCTGTCGCCATGGCTTTTAAGTTTAACTTGTGATCCTTCACACCTGGGTCTTGTAGGTCAGACTCAGCAAAACGTTCCATCAAAAAGGCTATAGCCTCAAATCCGTTGCCACCATGGGCATAACCAGTGTGAGATAAAAAGCCTAAATAGCCTTTGTTAATCTGAATACGCTCAGGAACCTCAGGACCATCAGCACTAACAGCACCCTTAGCACCTTGAGCCGAAATTGTGCCAGGACCATTGGTAATTAATAGACCTTGCAGAACTGAAAACGAGAATTTCTCTTCTTCAGTGGGTCTTCTACCCAATAAAGCAGCAAATGCAGTTTCAGTAAAGCTCCAGTCGTTGGTTATCTCACCATTATCTGTACCACAGAAGGTCTTCTTGTCTTGCATTTCAGAAGGAACCGCAGAACCAACCATTGCACTGAAAATACGGAAATGCCACGGCATGTTTAATAGTGTGTTTTGCGAAAGCCTACGGCGCATAAATGCGCTCCAAGCTAAGTGACATGTAATTGCACCAAGTACTTGGCTATCTCGTAAACCACCTTCAGTACGCTCTGCTAAGGCTTTTAAGAACTCAATAAATACCGACTTAACCTCTCTTGCCTCCAATGCAGCTAACATTAGCTTGCCACGTTTACCGCTTTTCTCACTTACCAAAACACCATCATTTGCTTCTGCTGCGGTTTCAAGCTGAGCAGAAAAATCGAACTCAATATCTGAAGCGTCATTAAGATTAGATAAACCAAATAGCTCTATTAAAGCACTAACTGTATCTTTAGATGCCTGAACCTCTTTTGGACCCAACACCGCAACAGCAGTCGATAAACATGCGTTAGGGCTACTACCTGCTTCTCTTGCTGCATCTGCTGCCTCTAAGCCAACGTTGCCACTCTGGTTAACATATGCGTTAAGAGCTACGTTAGCCATGGCTGCGCCGTTTGCGTCAGGGTATTCCCTAATTAACGACTGAACTAAATTTTCTTCTAAACTCTTGGTAGAAGCATCTAAAACACTAACACCATGAATTTGTGTTACCTGTGTTTTGCCGTCCATTCTTGAGGCACCAGAGCAATCTTTTAAGGTCTGTCTTGGGAAAACAGTACCTACTTGCTTAGATAATGCCTCAATCTGCTCGTTATATGGAGAGATAGCCTCAACTACTTTTGGTGATAACTCTTCTGGAAATGCCAAGCCTTGGTTGTTGTTAAACCAACATTTTGGCTCCAAATTTCCACGTGGCTCAAAGTCTGGTTTAGTGCCGTTCATCATCATAACAGCAGTCAACGCTAGTGGAATGTGAGAAATATTGGTTACAACCGCGCCCTTGGCAGAACAGGTTGGAGAATCTGGTGAAAAGATAGCCTTCACACCAAATTTATCCATAAACCATTTCTCTTTTGCCTCTGCGTTATCACCACTACCAGCAACCGCACCAGCATGACCACAGGCTCTGGTCAATTTAGCTTTCCAACGTCCTACAACACAAACAACAACCGGTTTTTCAAATTCCAAGTCGTGCTCATAATATCCGCCTGGCTCAATGTACATAACCATAGCTTTGGTTCTGTCATCGTTATGCATTGCATAGGTAAATTCAGGTGCAGAATATTGGATGTAAAGATCTTTACCAGAAGATAGAGAAACAGTTGTACCCCAACCAGCTGTTAAAAGATAAGTCGCCATGGTTGTGGTAAAGTTGCCAGAGTTAGAAAAAATGGCAATAGAACCGGGTACCATAGACTCCTCAGGTGAGTTTCCACCCAAAGCACCACCCAAACGTATTTTGTTATGAGAGTCACCAACACCCAAACAGTTAGCACCAAAAACATCCACACCACGCCATTGACAATATTGGCGAATCATACGTGAATGCTTAACCTTAACTTTTTCAGTTAAAATAATAACTTTCTTAAGGTCAGGGTTAACCCTAACAGCCTCAATAACTGAGTCCTTAACCCCTGATGGTGGAACATAAACAACTGCTACATTAAATTTATGCCCTGCGTCCATCGCTTCTAGAACATTGTTATAAACTGGAATATCTCCAATTTTAGTTTTCATTACTGCGCCAGAACGACCTGGCATTGTACCGCAAACAATGTTACCACCTGAGAATTCATGACTAGTTGGTGTAACTGTTTTACTCTCACCACCAAGAATATTTAAAACACAAACCCTATCATCCTTTGTTGCCATATCGGCAAGAGAGTTAATGCCCACATAATAGGGAAATTCATCTTCTCCACGGGCGGTCTGAAAGTTAAAGCCCTTATTTAAATCTGTATTAGTTTTCATAGCTATGGCTATCCTCAAATTTTATAACTCGCTATTTCAATTCAACTCAAAGCTTCTAGCTCAAGGTTGAATTATAGGGGAGTCCCCAATAAAGGAGTTTTGATTGACTATTTGATACCCAGTTTAGTGGCAATCATCTTGCGACCACCATCTTTCATCCAGATGTCCATTTTTTGAGCAAAATTAATAATTTCACTCATAGCGGAGTCATAGCCAAACATGGAATAAGGAATGTTTAAGCTGTCTAGAGTATCTTTCACATAGCCCATACCTCGAACCACGTTGGGACCACCACGGCCTACGAGAACATAAATTGGGGTCGGACCATGCTCGCTGAAGTACTCTCTTAGTGCGTCAGCCATAGCCCGGAATGTCTCATAAATATCTGTATTGTTTGCTTTACCACCAATTAAAAATAACACGTTTGTTTGTGGTAACCAGTGTTTGTAAGTTATCTGGCTTATCTCTAGCATTTTAGAATATGGCGGGTTGCCACCAAAATCAGATGAAATTGTAGCAGCATCACCTAACAACTCAGTAACCAACGCGTTTGCACCACCACCAAAGGTCATAGCGGTGATTGTGCCTGCTGGGTTAATAATGGTAACGTCAGACTGCCCCTGATAAGTACGAAGTTGGTTAACTTCTAGCTCATAATCAGAAAGGTCTAAAGAGTCTAAGTCGTCAGGTAGGTTCAAACGTAAACGGTTGCGATCGTCAGTATCAAATGCACATTTAAAATCACACGCGATAGGCTCAAGACGGCCTTTAGAGTTACGCGCCATACGGATTGGGTTTAACTCTAATGTGGTCATACCATAGCCACTAAAGAGGTCCCACAACTTAGTGATGTTCTGCACTAATGGCGAGATAATCTCGTTGGGAGCACCCATCTTTTGTAGAGCGTTGTTCACAATAAAGCCCTTAAGACCTGTTAAAGTATCAAAAGGAACTACTGCAATTTTCTCTGGTGGTAAATCTTCAATGTCAACACCACCATGATGGGTGATTGTCAATGTTGGCGCTCTAAAGATGGTATTGTCAGTTATTGAGACATAAATTTCATGTTCAGCCTCAATAAAAGCCTCATAAGTTACACCTTCAGATTTTGCAATTGCATTGCCATGGCTATGCTCAGCAAAATAAAGACGCTCTTTTTCTTTTAATGCTGAGCGCAAATCTGAGACAATGCCTAACAACCCAGCTTTACCTTTTTTACCTATACCACCTTGGAAAACAGGTTTTACAATCAGTTTACCATATTTATTAAGCATGGCTTGTATTTGTTCGTTGGTCGCTTCAGCCGGAAGTACTTCTGCGGTGGGGAAATCAACGTACTTGAGTAGCTTGGCCCCCCATTTCATGCCTGTAATTTGCATAGTGTGGCTCCTCACTCATCGCGTGCGGTTTGTAGTTTCAACAAATCGCACCAGTGTTGGTGTATCTTCTTTCTTTTATTGTAAGCTTAAATTTTGTCTTTGCTGAATGCTAATAAAGGAAAAAATCTACTGATAATAAAAAAGGCAAGCCCGATAACTTCTCCGACTTACCCGTTAACATCAGGTACAAAAAAGATTTTTTTGGTCGAAACCAGAAAAATCTTTTTAAATTCAACTTCTATTTTTATGTTTCTTTGAGCATAAAAAAAATGGCGGGAGCGACGGGACTTGAACCCGCGACCTCCGGCGTGACAGGCCGGCATTCTAACCAGCTGAACTACGCCCCCGCAAAATTTTTTAAGTCTTTCGCACTTAACTAATGCAAGCAGACTTTGCGCTTTGTGAAATATTTATTATTTATTGAAATAATAAATGGTGGGCGGAACAGGGCTCGAACCTGTGACATTCGCCTTGTAAG
>JADGBW010000087.1:0-9204 GCA_015231305.1 Magnetococcales bacterium
GGGGGGGCTGCGCTCTCTGGGTTCCAAATGGACAAACTATCTGAGACCTTAAGAGGGTTAACACCGTATTTAACCCTTCTCTCAGCAAGATTTATCCATTTCATCGACCTAGATGGCTCACTCTCCAAAGAAGATTTATCTGTTTTAACTGCTCTGCTAACTTATGGCGCAGCAAATAACACAGAACCAGACCCTGCAACTAAGCCAGTAGTAGTTGTTCCTCGTTTTGGATCTATTTCTCCATGGTCTACCAAAGCAACTGAAATTGCCAAGCGTTGTGGTTTAGAGCAAATCCACCGTTTAGAGCGTGGTATTGCCTATGAGTTCTCTTCACAAAATATATCACCTGATGACCTAGCAGCCATAAGCCCACAAATCCATGACCGCATGACACAAGAGGTAGTGGTGGGTTTTGACGCTGCCCAAAAAATGTTTGCCGAGCATAAAGCCCGTAGCCTTACAACGGTTTCTGTGTTGAGTGAAGGTGTAGCTGCGTTGGAAGCTGCAAATAGTCGCCTGGGATTAGCTTTGGCTCCTGATGAGATGGAGTATCTCATCACCTATTTTAAAAGCCGAGGAAGTGACCCTACTGACGTTGAGCTTATGATGTTTGCCCAAGCCAACTCAGAGCACTGTCGCCATAAAATATTTAATGCAGCATGGCATATAGATGGTGTAGGGCGTAATGAAACCCTGTTTGGTATGATTCGTAATACTGAAGAGTGCTCCCCAGAAGGTACTTTAATAGCCTATTCAGATAACTCTGCGGTAATGGCCGGTGGTGAGGGCAAGCGGTTTTATCCTGATGCTAAAACTGGTGAATATAGTTATCACCCAGAAAATACAGCTATAATAATGAAGGTGGAGACCCATAACCACCCCACGGCTATATCGCCTTATCCCGGTGCAGCGACTGGGTCTGGTGGTGAAATTCGTGATGAAGGGGCCACAGGGCGAGGCTCTAACCCCAAAGCTGGTTTAACTGGTTTTTCTGTCTCCAACCTGCAACTACCAGATGCTACTCAACCATGGGAGGTAGATTATGGTCGACCAGACCGCATTGTATCTCCATTAGAGATTATGATTGAAGGCCCCCTTGGTGGCGCAGCATTTAATAATGAGTTTGGCAGACCAAACCTTGGTGGTTACTTTCGTACCTTTGAAGAACAGGTTGATGGAGAGGTAAGGGGTTATCATAAGCCCATCATGATTGTAGGTGGTCTGGGTCATATAAATGCAAACTATGTAGATAAAAAACCTATACCTGTTGGTAGTTTGATTATTCAAATTGGTGGCCCGGCAATGTTGATTGGTCTAGGAGGTGGGGCTGCATCTTCACAAACCAGTGGCACATCTAAAGCAGACCTAGACTTTGCATCTGTACAGCGGGAAAACCCAGAGATGGAACGCCGTTGTCAGGAGGTGATAAACCGTTGCTGGCAGTTGGCAGAAAAAAACCCCATTTTATCCATCCACGATGTGGGTGCTGGTGGTTTATCTAATGCTGTACCAGAGGTAATTCATGGTGGTGGTGTAGGAGGGCGGTTTGAGCTTGCCAACATACCAAACGATGATCCTGGTATGTCACCCATGGAGATATGGTGTAACGAAGCCCAAGAACGTTATGTTTTGGCTATTGCCCCGCAAGATCGTGATCTTTTTGCCGATATGTGCAACCGGGAGAGATGCCCATGGGCTATATTAGGCTATGCAACCAAAGAAAAACAGCTAGTTTTAACCCACGAAGCAACTAACACCACGCCAATTGATATGGATATGGATATCCTTTTGGGTAAACCACCTAGAATGGATAGAAATGTTACCCATAAAAAGCGGGATCTTCCTAAGCTAGAAACTGACAATATAGATTTAAATGAGGCAGCAAAAAGAGTTTTAGCTCTGCCAACAGTAGCAGATAAAGGATTTCTTATAACCATTGGGGATAGAAGCGTTACTGGCCAAGTATGCCGAGATCAAATGGTTGGCCCTTGGCAGGTTCCCGTGGCTGATGTTGCTGTTACAGCCCGTGAATATAATGGTTATGCTGGTGAAGCCATGGCAATGGGAGAACGCGCCCCGGTGGCTTTAATTAGCGGTCCTGCCTCTGGTAGATTGGCAGTTGGTGAGGCAGTAACTAACATGGCTGCGGCTAGTATTGCAAAAATTGGTGATATAAAATTATCTGCCAACTGGATGGCCCCAGCAGGACACCCAGGAGAAGATGCAAACCTTTTTGATACTGTGCAAGCAGTGGGTATGGAGCTATGCCCTGCTTTAGGTATTGGTATACCAGTTGGTAAAGACTCCCTCTCTTTAAAAACTGTTTGGAGAGATAATGTAGAAAATAAAGCAGTAACTGCTCCTGTATCACTGGTTATTTCTGCGTTTGCCCCTGTTATAGATGTTCGCAAAACTTTAACTCCACAACTAAAAAATGTTGACAGTGACGAAACAGAGCTAATTTTAATTGATTTAGCCAATGGTAAAAACCGCCTTGGGGGGTCATGTTTAGGGCAGGTTTATAAACAGTTAGGTAATGAATCCGCTGATCTAGATGACCCTGAAAAGTTAGTTAATTTTTTTACTGCTATTCAAGCTTTAAACAATAAAAATAAAATTTTAGCCTACCATGATAAAAGCGATGGTGGTCTATTTGCGACTATCTGCGAAATGGCCTTTGTTAGCCATTGTGGTATAGAGGTAAACATTGATGCTTTGGGAAGTTCTCCACTTGATATACTTTTTAACGAAGAGTTGGGTGGTGTGATACAAATTTTAAAATCAGACCGAGCTATGGTGCTACAGGAGTTGGCAGGGGCAGGTACAGTTTCAGTTATTGGCGGATTGAATAATGAAGACCAGATTGTTTTTAATAGCAATGGTAAAATAGTTCTTGGTGATAGCCGGATAAACTACCATCGAATATGGAGTGAGGTTAGCTGGAGGGTGCGTTCCTTACGTGATAACCCTAAAACAGCCCAAGAAGAGTATGATAGTATTCTTGCTACTAATAACCCTGGTCTACATGCAAGTTTAACTTTTGACCCCAAACAACCGCCTAAAATTTCTAGCAATGAACGTCCTGCAATAGCAATACTACGTGAGCAGGGGGTTAACGGTCATGTGGAGATGGCAGCAGCTTTCGAAAGAGCTGGTTTTTCTGCTATTGATGTCACAATGTCGGATCTTTTTGCTGGTAGGGTATCCCTAGCCGATTTTAGAGGTTTAGCTGCTTGTGGTGGTTTTTCTTATGGTGATGTATTGGGAGCCGGGGAGGGTTGGGCAAAGTCTATTCTTTTTAACGATAAATTACGTGCTCAATTTAGCCAGTTTTTTAAACGAGAAGATACATTTGCACTAGGTGTATGCAACGGTTGCCAAATGTTGAGCAACCTTAGAGAATTAATACCTGGAGCCTCAAACTGGCCCTATTTTAAAAGTAATACTAGTACCAGATTTGAAGCTCGTGTTGTAATGGTAGAGATACAAGAGTCGCCTTCAATACTATTTAAAGGCATGGCTGGGTCTAGATTGCCTGTTCCAGCTGCTCATGGTGAGGGTAGGGCGGAGTGTAAATCTAATGCAGATTTAGAATTTATTCGTAAGGAGGGGTTGGCTTCTATGGGTTTTGTCGATAATCTAGGCAATGCAACAACGGATTATCCTGCTAATCCCAACGGCTCAATTGGTGGTTTAACTGGTGTTACTACCCCTGATGGTAGGGTAACTATAATGATGCCTCACCCAGAGCGTGCCTTTAGAACTGTTACCAATAGCTGGTATCCTTCTAGATTTGGGGAGACGTGGGGAGAAGATGGCCCATGGTTGCGAATGTTTCAAAATGCCCGATTGTGGATTGATAGCAGTTCATAATTAAAACATAGATAACTAAATTAAAGTCTGTCGGAGGTTATGGTGGCTGATTCCGAACTTGATGAAGAAGAAGTTTCTGACGATGATCTTAAGTCGTATGATGAAGACTTTCCAGAAGATGAAGCTACAGAAGAGGATGTAGACACATCTGATGAAGAAGTAGACCCAGATGACGATGATTCATCTGATGAAGGTGGTGATAGCGAGCCTACGCCAGAACAGAAAAAGAAAAAACAGCTAATAATGGTAGGTGCAATTGTTGCTGTTGTTATTGTGACGCTTGTAGTTGTAGGTATGTTTTTTTCTGGCCCTGAGAAAACTCAAGAACAGATAGAAGAAGAAGAGGCTAAAGCAAGAAAGGGAGTTATAGTATTAACTGGCTATGGTGAGTTTCTTTTTGAAAAAATTCCTGATTTAGCAAATATACCTTACACAGACGATACCCAACAACAAGATCAGCTAAAAGATGCAACAGCTGAAAAACAGATAACCACTGGAATAAATGAAAAACTACCTAGTGGTGAGGTGATTTTTACAACAGGAGAAAACAAGTTACCAAGTAAAAAACAGAGTGATGTTGGTGTAGTTTTGGTTGATAATATGAAGGTACAAAAAGGTGAAAATAACATACAAATCATCCAAGCTAGAATTATCAACCAGAGCAGTAAATATTTAGCTGAAGTTCATTTAGACATTCTCTTTTTAAATAGCCGTGGTAAAACCATGTTTAAGCGTGGGGTAAACCCCTTGGTAATTTCTGGGGGTCTTTTTGGTGATAAAATACAGACCTTAGCTCCAGGAGCATCACGTACATTTTATGTTGATGCTACGGAAGTTCCCCGTGGTTGGTCACAAGAGGTTAACTATACCTTGGTAAATTACAGCTTTGCCCCATGAAAACCGCGCCATTAATACTTGCTTCAACCTCTCCATATCGTCATCAACTGTTGGAGAGGTTGGCAATACCTTTTACAGTTGAAAGCCCAAATATTGATGAGAGCCAACTGCCAAATGAAACTCCCAAAGAGTTGGTGCAACGTCTAGCAAGAGAAAAAGCCTTCGTTATTGCAAAACAAAATCCCGGTGCAGTGGTTATCGGTTCTGATCAAATTGCGGTTATCGATGGCAAGATCACTGGTAAACCAGGAACTCATGCTGTCGCAGTAGAACAACTCCGCAGTGCCTCTGGAAAAGAAATTGTATTCTATACCGGTTTATGTTGTTATAAAGTCTTAGAAAATAGTCCCGCCTATACATTACCAACTGTAAAAGCTAGTTTAAATGATCATGTGCAAATAGCGGTGGTTCCTTTTAAGGTGGTGTTTCGTAACTTAAGTGACGAACAAATTCATCGCTACTTAAAACGTGACAGGCCCTATAATTGCGCTGGTAGCTTTAAGTCAGAAGGTCTAGGAGTAGTTCTATTTGACCGCCTTATTGGTGATGATCCCAGTGCATTAATGGGGCTACCTTTAATAAAATTAACCACCATGTTGGATATGGCTGGGGTTTCAGTGTTATAGAGCTAAGAGGAACTATATTATGCATATAAGAAGCTACTCAATTAGAATTTTTTTACTGCTTCAGCTATTAGTTCCATCAACTCTCTTTGCTAACGATCATTCTATAATAGTTAAATTTACTGATCCTAATGTAGAAATGGTCAAGCCAGAAAAATGGCATAAAAAACAAATTAAGTACGGTAAATGGGCTAAAGGAGCTGATTTGGTAGTAACTTTAGACCAGCATCTCTACCCCACATTTTTACCGATGATTAAAAAATATGCCAAACAAAATAGTATAGATATTGCTGTACGAGAAGGTACATGTGGTACCTCTGAGGGCTTGGTAAATAAAAAACAGGTTGATATTGCAGGTTATTGTTGTGCTCCTTCTTTAACAGATCGCTTACCGGGGCTTGAGTTTCATACTATTGGTATTGCAGCATTAGCAGTTTTAGTTAACCCAGATAATCCTGTAAAAAATCTAACCACCCAACAGGTTAGAGATATTTTTCGTGGCAAAATAACCAACTGGAATCAAATAGAGCCTGAACATGGGGAAAAGCGGCTAAACCTACCAATACGTCCTGTAGGTCGTCTTCATTGTAAAGTTCGCCCAGGTCATTGGCGTTTGATTTTGGATAACGAAGATGAATTTTCACCTGCTTTAGTTGAAGTTGGGCAAATATCCAACATGATATCCGTAGTAGCAGAATATAAAGGAGCTATTGGCTATGAGGTATTGTGGAATTTAACCCGCTTTAAAGAAGAAGGTGAAGCTAAAGCGGTATTGGTTAATAATATTTCTCCATACAACGATGCAGCTGTTGCACAAGGCAAGTATCCATTCTATCGGGTAGATAATGTCACTACCTGGAGAGACTCTCACCTTGCTAATACCAATGCAAAAAACTTAGTAAATTATATAAGAGAAAAAAGCGTAAATACTAAAGATGAATTTGCTTTGATTCCGGAAGACTCACTACGAAAAAATGGCTGGAAATTCAAAGGAAATGAGCTTATTGGTGAGCCATGATGGCGTTTGGTTTTCCAATGTTAAAAAAATTGTTACCTAACCTACGAGGGGTATCCTTAACTTTAAAAGCTTTACTTTTAACAGTAACTTTAGGCGTTGTCTTTTGGGCTTTCAATAATTATTTTCAGACAGAGTATCAAAAAAGAGTTTTTAACGACTACCTACTAGTAGAGTTGCATAAACGTGCGCAATCTGATTGGGGAACATTTGACAGCCATCTGCGGATTCAAATGCAAGCTAGTAAGTTATTGGTAGAACGTAGTGAGTTTATAGAATATATAGAAAAGCTAGAGGCGCGAAACTGGGCAGATGATAAAGATGTTGCTCCAACAACAACCATGTTGGCACAGTCCAAATGGTTGCCAAAACGTTCAATTTTAAGAGGTCTGGTACGCTCTAGCCATTTTTTACTTCTTGACCCAAAAAATAGAATTAGAGAAATTTTTCAAAATAGTTTAACAGAGCTACCAAGTTCACTACTACCCAATCTATATGATGATATGGTTGGTGTAAAAAGTAGAAACACTATTCTGGTTGATAAAGGCAAGCCATTTCTCTTTGCAAAAGTCTCTTTATTAGATATAGATGAAGAGAAGCGGGCTACTTTAATTTTGGTTACAGCTATTGATGATGATTTTCTACTAAATTTACAACTAGAAAATAAGTCAGAAGGTGTTTTGGTATTTTTAGACCAAGAGGGAACTCGTGTTGTTGCTAGCAGCCGACCAGATTTAGTGGAATCTGGAGTGTTAGTTGAAGCTCTTAAAACAAAATATTTAATATTGGAGAAATCATTTTTTGATTATGGTTTTTTATCAGAATATTTTGTTCAATTTGCTACATTAATACCAATTTCTCAAATTCAAACATTAAATGAAACAATTTCATATGCTGGTCGTACCCAAAGGGGTATTGCCCATATTGTTATGGTATTTATCACTGTTATGATTGTGGTCTGGTTGGTTGGACATATAAAAGACTTTACCAACGAGATGCTGCATTTCACCCGAGAGTATTTGGGGTTTGAGCCATCTAAAGCTCAAGGTGGTGACCAGCTCCAAGTTATGAAAGATCAGTTTCGACTATTATCAAATGAAATTATAGCATTCAGAAAACAAGAGACAATTCACAAAGAAGAACTACTTGAGGCTAATAAAGCTCTTTCCCAGTCTTTAGTTATGGTCAAACGTACCCAAGCACAATTAGTTGAAGCAGAAAAAATGGCGGCTTTGGGTGGTCTAGTTGCAGGTGTTGCCCATGAGATAAACACCCCCTTGGGTATAGGTATGACAGCGGCGTCGTTTCTACAAAGCCGTTGTCAAGATTCTGCGAGACTACTTGCTGAAGAAAAACTTAAAAAATCTGAACTAGATGCCTATTTTGCCGAAGCAACTGAATCGTCAAGCATGATTTTAACCAACCTTACCAGAGCTGCAAAACTTATTAGAAGTTTTAAACAAATTGCAGTAGATCAAGCCAGTGAAGATAAACGAAAGTTTAACCTAAAAAATTATATTGAACAGGTATTAATTAGTTTTGAGCACCGACTACGTCACACCAATCATAAAGTTTCTGTCTCATGCCCAGATGATCTAGAGTGCTATTCTTATCCTGGAGTGTTGTCTCAAATTATAACAAACTTTATAGAAAATTCACTTATTCATGGTTATAAAGAAAAAGAGTCTGGTGTAATGTTAATAGATGTTTCAGTTATAAACGGGCAGTTGGTTATCAGGTATAAAGATGATGGAAAAGGTATAAAAGAAGAACATCGCAAAAAAATATTTGAACCATTTTTTACCACTAATAGAAGTCAAGGCGGTAGTGGGTTGGGTATGAACATTGTTTATAACCTTGTAACCCAAACCATAGGCGGTAAAATTGAGTGTATAAGTAAAGAGGGTAATGGTGTAGATTTTATAATTACATTTCCTGAACTTGAACACGAAGCTGAAGTGATAATAAGTTGAGGAACATATTTTTTTAGCTTGTTAACAAACCACCTATAACTTCACAATCATCAGTTGTTAATTCAAAATCAAAAATTGCGAGATCTTGATCCATATGTAGTGGTGATGTTGTTCCGGTCAGGGGAGAAATACCTAGCTGAGTTAGATAATGGAAAAAAATTTGAGCAGGTGTAAGCTGCATTTTTTTTGCAATTTTTTGCATGGTGGCACTAGCTAATACATGTGGGTTTGCAGTTAATGTCCAAAAACTTTGGTATATTATGTTGTTTTTATTGCAAAATTCTCTAATAGTCCCGTCATAGTTGGTTTTAGAATAAAATCTGTTCTGAACAACTGCTGGTTTTATCGAGGCTGATTTGAATAGATATTCCAAAACCCGAATATCATAACAGTTGCATATTCCTAACTGTTTTATACCTCCATCATGAAAAATTACCTCCATAGCCTGCCAAACCTCCATCAGTTTATCAGGGGTATTTAAAGGGGAGTGTAAAGCAAGACAGTCTATATATGAGACCTGAAGGTTTATAAGAGATTGTTGAAAAGATTGCTCTACCTGCTTACTTAGGCTTGCACTTGGGTCATATGGAATACGTTTAGGGTCTTGTCCGTTTTTAGGGGTAAACTTGGTTTGTAAATATATTTCTTCACGTTTAACACCAGACTTAAACCCTGCAACTAACCCTTCACCAACACCTGTTTCATTATAGTGTTTAGGTTGACAAGCTGTATCAATACCACGAAAACCGTGTTCAATAGCTTTAGTAACTAAACCGGCTGTAAGTTCTTTTTTCCATGCTGTACCATAGATAATTTTTGGGCT
>JADGBW010000087.1:9304-16280 GCA_015231305.1 Magnetococcales bacterium
CTAAACCGGCTGTAAGTTCTTTTTTCCATGCTGTACCATAGATAATTTTTGGGCTATTAACACCATATGACGAGGTTATGTAGTTGCTTTTATTCATAATATTATCTTTCACCAAAAGTGGCTGTATATCTTGGGTAAGTTAAAACTATTAAAAAAAGTTCACGTTTTGTCTGCGCCTAAGTTTGAAGCAAAAAATAGGTGATTAAGTGTTTTATGCTGTTGATATTACACGTGCTGAAACCAACAGTAAACTATCATTTGGTAGATGAGTGTATTGTAGGTTAAAAGCCAAAATAATGATTTAGAGCAGTTTTCTCCGCATAATCACGATGGTATAAACCCGCAAAAATGCATTGAGATTGTGGTATGTAATTAGTCTGGTTTAACTCGAGAAATATACCGTAATAAAAAATGCATTAGTTGATGAACTGGCAGGTATCCATAACATAATACAAATAATTTAAGAAGATAGAGCTTGATTGTAAATCTTTTGATAGTTTATTATAGCATATGCAAAAAGAGTTATTAATCATATCGCAAATTATAATTGACTGACTACTCAATCTATCCTATGGTTAAACCATGAAAGATAAAAAAACACGTATATTAGAAGCATCTATATTGCTTTTTTCTCAGGATGGATTTTGGAATACCTCTACCGCCAGTATAGCTAAAGAAGCTGGGGTAGCATCAGGGACTTTGTTTAACTATTTTAGTACAAAGGATATGTTGATTAATGCGGTCTACATAACTCTAAAAAAGGATATTCATGCCAGTATAATGGCAACGTGGAATCCGGCAGGAAATCTTGAAACCAAACTTTATCATGCATGGTTGGGGGTGGTTAAATGGGCACTTAAATACCCCCGTCACTATGACCTTTTAGAACAGTTACGTATGTCAGAGCTAGTTACTCAGGAGACACGAGAAGCAATGACAGCAGAGTTCTCTGCCCTACATATGGATGTTCAGGTGGGAATAAAAGAGAAAGAAATTATTGAGCTGCCTGTTAGTTACCACCTTGCTATGGGTGGCGCGCTTATTAATGCCACAATAACTTTTCTTCGCTCGCAAGAAGGTGGACAGTTTGATGTTGAGGAGTTAGTTAAACAAGGTTTTTTGGTCTATTGGCGAGGGGTAAAGGTAAAATAGGCAGGTATTTTTTTATATTATATTGACTGAGTAGTCAGTTATATTTGGTTGGAGTATTCTAATGTTTCGAAAAAGTAAGCTTTTAATCTTAACAATATTTATAGCTGGTTGTGCTTACAACCAACTTGAACAGTTTGGAGATTTAAATCCTATGTATAACACAAATGGAAAACGTCTTATGAGCCATAATGTTAATGGTCAGTTTTATAACCCAAAACCAAAACAACAAAATATGCAAAAAGATAGCTTGTGGTCATCTATTTATAGTTGGTTTTTTGATAGAGACAAGCGTAAACCACCAGTGTCACCTGTTGTACACAAGCTTTCTTCTTTGTCAGTAGGTGATGGTCAAACCCATATAACCTGGATGGGTCACTCTACTATGTTGCTTGAGATAGATGGCAAAACCCTGTTAATAGATCCTGTTTTTAGTGATTATGCAGCACCTTTTTCATGGTTACCACCCCATAGTTTTTTTCCAGAAATGCCTATAAACATTAACAATATTAAACATATTGATGCTGTTGTTATCTCCCACGATCATTATGATCACCTAGATTATAAAACTATCAAACGCTTATCAGAAAAGGCAGGACAGTTCATTGTTCCGTTGGGTGTTGGGTCGCACTTACGTCGTTGGGGGGTTGAGGATGATAAAATTATCGAGTTGGATTGGTGGAGCAATACTAAACTTGGATCTATAACCCTTACAGCTACACCATCCCAACATTTTTCAGGCCGCAGTTTTACCGATAAAAATAAAACTCTGTGGGCCGGCTGGGCTGTACAAGGTAAAAGTGAAAATATTTTCTTTAGTGGTGACAGCGGTTATTTTTCAGGTTTTAAACAAATTGGGCAACGGTTGGGACCCTTCGATTTGACCATGTTAGAGTGTGGAGCATACAACAAAGCGTGGCCAGGTATTCATATGTTCCCAGAGCAGACTGCCCAAGCCCATTTGGATCTTCAAGGTAAGGCTTTGATTCCTATACACTGGGGGAGGTTTGATCTTTCACTGCACACTTGGGATGAATCAATAAAGCGGCTAAAGGTAGCAGCAAAAGATAAGGATATCACTATCGTTAGCCCTATGATTGGTCAACGTTTTTCTATGAATACAGAATTGCCAACAACCTCTTGGTGGTATGATATTGCTGATAAATAATTTAATAGTATTATTTTTCATCATATAAAATTGCAGCTCTCCCGCCTTGTCCTTATTCTACTTTTTCTTTATAGAATTTTTCCATAAATTTTAGTTGTATACGCAAAAAAAACTGCACAACACCTTGCAAACAAAATTTTACAAATAACTTATAAATATCATGCTAAATATAACAATAAGAATATAATAATTATTTATTTGTTCAACAGAATGTAGTTTTTAATAATAATACTTTGACAAAAGTTGTGTTTAGATTTATATGTCATATATCATGTAAATATATATATGTGTACATAATATAGAGTGTGACAACTAGAATATGAAAAAAATTGAAATACTTATAGTTGTAGATACCGCAAGTGCCCTTTCCACAAGAAACTTGCAAGATAACGTGTATATGGTTGATAGCAACCAATGGTTAGGGTCTTGGAAAGAGGGGTCATGTCAACTACATACCGTGACAGAAAATGGGCAACTTTTAGTTTGGTCTGTTTGTGCTGTCTCACCAGATAGCCAAGTAAATATAACCAGTTTTTCTGGGCAAATGATTTCACAGAAAGTGTGTGTTCCTCAATCTATTGTTGATGATGCATGGGAAGGTCGTATTGAATCTCGTGGTGCTACAGGCAGATATCCATACACAATTACACTATCAGTTGAAGGAAATAACATGAGATTTTCACCCTTTATGGAGATTCAGTAATAATAATTCAAAACGAAGAGGGGCAAAAAAATGAAAAAAGTTGAAGTTTTAATAGTGGTTGATGCTGCATCTGCTTTGTCTAGTCGAGACTTGCAAAGCAACGTTTATCTTATAGATACCAATAAATATGTTGGTTCAGGAAATGAAGGACAGGCAGAGCTAAAGACTGCTTGCAGTGATGGTCAAATAATTGTTTGGCGGGTGGTTTCAGTCTCTCCAGATAATGAGGTTGATATTACCTCTTTTACAGGTCAAATGGTTAATGATCATGTATGCGAACCAAAAGAAGAAGGTCTGAGTTATGACAAATTTTGGGAAGGACGTGTTGAGGCTCAGGGGCAGGCAAGTACACAACAATACTCTGTTGTTTTATCTATAGATGGTAGCAGTATGACGTTTGACCCTTTTCTAATAATTTCAGTATAGGACCATCACATAAAAGGTAGAAAATATGTTAAGTCCAAATGTTGATGATACAGTTAATTTGCTAACGGATACCTATAAGGATTTCAATAACCTGACTGGATATTTTTCAACTTGTAACTCTTTGAATATTGGCCATGTATCCAAAGACCCAGATTGGTTAATAGCGTCTAGAAGTCGCACTGATAAATTGCGATCTGTTATGCACGACTTTATGGCTGAAAAGCCTGAGATATTTTCTGAAATTTTAACCTCATTTATTAATTATGAGTCGCTGTTTAGAGCATTTGCAGATCAAGCTGAAGTCAACAAAACGGCTGATGATTGGATTAACTACCTAGCCCCTTTAAAAGAGGTGTTAGAGAAAAATGTCATTGAGACCAAACAGTCACAAAAAGCTTTTTCAGAAGCTTATAAAAACGTGAAAAATGTTGAGTTTTTATTAGAACAGAGCATTAAAGAAGGCTGGCAAGAGTTGGCTGATGAAGAGCAGGAAATGACAAAGCTTGCAACTGCAATAGGAGCTTTAAGTCAACAAATTTCAGACCTTGGTGCAGATGTTAGTTCTGCACAGTTAAGGGCTGGTAAGGCTTATATACAGACATCAGTGACAATTTCATACGGTATCGCTATGGGCACTGTCGCTGCTGTTCCGTTTCTTTCATTTGCTGGTGCTATTTTCACTATAGGTTATAGCGTATTTGACACCATTAAATCAGCTAAACAAATTCAAAAAGATCTCGATCATTTAACTGAACTTCAAAATGATGCAACACAAGCGGCTCAGGCAGCTGCAATCACAAAAGCGGTTTTGCAACTATTATATAAAATGAGTGAAGAGTTCTTAAAGTTAGATGACAAGTTGCCCTCTGTTTCAAAAATGTGGCAGGGAGAGCTGGATAAGTTAAACGAACTACTAGATGCTCTTAAGAGTGGGTCAGACCCAAGCCTGCTTTTTGATTTAGGTTCAATCAAAATAGCCGCAGCTTCATGGGGGTCAATTGTTGATTTTGTTAAAATAATTCGTAAGCCACCCCAAATTGGTAAGAGTGTTTTAGTCAATACAATGGATAATACAATTACTCAACAATAGTGAGGAGTTCCTGATGTCTAACGATCAAAAAAAGCTAAATCCAGTACAGCAATCAACACAGTCATCTTTTCTGGCTACAACTATTATAACGGCACAGTGCCACGCTATTTTAGATACACAATTTACACCACCAGAAGTTAAGCCAGACTGGTTTGACGATCTAAATACCAAACTTGACAATGCCAAATCTGTTGCTAAAGAGTGGATTGATGATATTGGACCAGAAGTTTCAGCCTCTATTCCATCCAGTGTTATTAACTTTGACGCAACTTTTAATGCATCTATTGATGCAGTTCATGAATTATATAAAAAAGACCCAAATGCAAAAGGTAAAGATAACCCAACTGTAAAACAAGCGTCAGCAATTATGACAAACCTAGCTGGAGAGGTTGGTTCAATCGAAGGTACTATTAGTGATATGAACGGTAAGTTGGCAGCATGGGGTAATAAAATGCAAAAAGCCCATGATGACTTGGTTACTGGTGCTCATAATATTCAAAATACTCTTATTGATCTTAAAAATGACATTGATCAAATGGACAATGCAATTGCAAACAACAGAGCTGCTATAGCAGAGCTAAACAAAAATCTTGTTTATGCTCAAGTAGCAGTTGGTGTTGGAATATTTATGCTGGTTGCCGGAATAGCCCTGACAGTTGCAACTGCAGGCACTGCAGCATGGGTGTCAGGTGGAGTGGCTGTGCTTGGAGCTGGTGCTATAATTGGTGGTGGAATAGCTTGGGGTGTAATGCAATCTCAAATTAATGATGATTTTAGTGCCATTGCTAAAGAACAAAAACAAAAATCGGCCGATCAGCAACAGATCGTCGCATTAAATGGTCTCTCTAACTCTAGTGCTCTTGTTATATCAGCCATTGAAACATCTACAAAAGTATTGTCAGATTTTGAAACAACATGGAAAGTATTTGGTAATGAAGTTAAGGATGTTGTTGATAAGCTTAACAGTGGAGCCTCAATGGATAGCATAATTATGGAAAAGGTTATGTCAGATTCTGCGAAAAATGAATGGGACGATGCAGTAGAGTTGGCTAAAGAGCTTGCCAGTGCCAAAGTAAAGATTGAAAAAAAATCTGTAGAGCCAATAAAGCAAGCGGCATAATAAATTAAAAAAAGAGTGCTTCGGCACTCTTTTTTTTTAACTTATATTTGGCAGTTGAAAGTGTATGTATCTAACTGCCGTATATAGTATAAAACCTGCAATAGGACGAACAATGACTACTAGCTCAAGTGAAGACCTTAAAACACAAATTCCAGACTCTATCAGTGCAATGGTATTGTTAAACTCATCTTGTCAGGGGGTTGTGGAAACTTATATAGATCAGAGTGTTGCAGGGAGCTGGTACTCTAAGGTTCAGGAAGATCTAAACACTGTTCAAAAACTTGTTAGAACTTGGCGGCTAAGTGGAAATTTATATTTCTCGCAAAGTATTGTTTCAAGCGTTATTGATATAGGAGAGGCGTTTAAAAATTCACGAGTAATAAATGAAGAACTTTTTGATAAGCTAAACAGCAATTATAATGATGCAATAAAACAGAAACTAATTAACAATATTCAGTCTTTGCAGAAACCAATTCAGGGGCTTGTTACAAGTATAAAATCCTATAATGATAGTTTAAATTCCTGGGCTAGTTTAGTAGAAAATGCACATGAAAAGCTAAATAAGACAATTGCTGAAATTCAAAATGAAGAGGCACAAATAGAGGCCGAAATAGCTGCAACTAATCTACAGATAGATTTGATGAAGCAGCAAATTGCAGCATTTAAAAAAGCGATAGCAAAAGCTAAAGAAAAACGTACAACTGGAATATTTGAAACAATTTTTGGAGTTGTCCTAGCCCCTTTTACATTGGGAACGTCATTAATATTAGCTGGTTTTGGTGTAAGCTCTATAGTTGAAGCAGAAGTTGAAGTAACGGCATTGCAAGGTGATATATCAAATGCTGCAAAAAAAATAGTTGCAGGTCAGGCCCATCTGACTGATGACCAAAAACAGGTAGCCTCACTGCAAGGTTTGTTGTTAAGTGTTGGGCAGGTTGATGAGAACTGTACTGATATAACTCGATCTCTGGAAGCTCTGCAAATTACTGTTGGTACTCTATATAGTGAAACTGCAAATGTGGTTGAAGATCTGAACAAATCCACCACATCTCAGCAGATAATTATAAAAAAAGTTTGGTATATGGCATCATGTAATGAATGGGAAAATATTTTAGATGTTGCAAAGACATTAATTTGTTCGCAACCACAAATATCACGTAAAACTATATAAACTTAATAATATTTCTTTATTATAAGAGTTTCGACTTGATCTGATATTTTAACTTAAAAAAAGAGAGTTACCAGCTTTGATGTAGGTGTTTAATTGTAAGAGTTTCGACTTGATCTGACATTTCGACTTGAAAAAAAGAGAGTTACCAG
>JADGBW010000088.1 GCA_015231305.1 Magnetococcales bacterium
TTTTTTGAATCTCAGCTTGTTTAACAGTATTTTTAATTTCTTCAACTGATGGTTGTGAATAAACATTCCAGCGTTTTAGTATTATTCCTGATTCTTTAAAAATCTTGTCTCTTTTGTCATCCTTTTGAATCGTATGGGATGAGTCGTCAAGCTCTATTGCAAGTACTATCCAGAAATTAGGCTTACAAACAAGAAAATCAACAGAGTGTGATTTGAAGCTTTTAAAATTTTCGATATTCTCTTCTTCGGTTCCATCAGTAGCACAAAGAAAACGGTTAAAAGAAACTTGTGACAATATTTCCATGCCAGGTAGGGCTTTTTTCAACTTATGGTATAGAACTTGTTCTGGAACTGTGAGTGGTATTGTGGCTTTGATTCTTGAACCGTTTGTTTTTGTGGATTCAGAATACTGTTCTTTTGGTTGGGAGTTTGTGAACTGCTCTTTAATTTCTTCATCAATTCTCTCTTTGTAATCTAGGTGCATTTGTTTCAAAGTTCTCATAGCATTAAACATAAATCCTAACAACAAGATCAGCATCAAGATAAAGAAGTTAGGTAAGGTAAAAAAAGTCATCTCTTTTCCTGTAAGTTGTTAACAAGTGTAAAAAAATCCCTGATTTCCCTTACTTAAACCACTTCGGGAAACCTTCCCAGCTATCCTATAGCTTCTTTCTCCCTCTCCTAGTCCCTGCGTATTCGCTCTATAACAGGGCTAATATCACCATAATTTTCTATAGAAATTCCGGTTAATAACCAATAAGCAAATAGAGGCCAAATTTTACCAATACCAAATAAAACTTCTTGTGTAGGACGCTACTTGCCACTTTCTATACTTATGATTGTTTGGCGTTTGATGCCTAATAAATCAGAGAACTCTGCTCTGCCTAAGCCTAGAGATTATCTTAAGAGCTTAATTCTATCGCCAATATCACACACAGAAACAAACTACTTGGCGCATATTTTCCATATAGCGGGTTTAAATCACCGAAGTTTAACAATACCTCTAATCATAAAAAACCGCAAGATTAGAGGTATAGAAAGTAAAAACTAAAAAAGCCCTTTCAAATGTAGTTCTCCCTCTTTCAGTAGGCCATGTGAGTCTTGAATAGTATTCAGAGATGTCTGGTTTTCTTCTGGGTGTTTTACTTGGATGTGCTAATAGATGGCAGATTCCAATAACAAAGAGGGGTAAACATCGGTTGGTTAATAAGGTTGCTTTATTTCTTGAGGCTCATGAAAACATGGAAGGTAGATAGATTATGGTTATGGGTGGTGCTATAATATTTGATTTTGTAATAAAAATGCGGCACAGGCTTCAACTGGCGATGTTATGCAGAATGGTGGTGCTGTATTGAGTATTCTGTTTTTTATGGCAATCCTGAATTGGTTACAGAAAAAGCTCGGTTTGTCGAGTGGTCAACAGTAAGATGAAAAAGCAGTAACATTGAGAGGTAAAGAACAAGAAAAAAATGATGGTTTCATAGCCTTTGCGTTAACTCCATTACATTGGAAATGCGTACCTAAAATATACTTATTAGCAAGAATAAAAAAAAGCACCTACAGAAAAACTGTAAGTGCTTAATATATTTGGCTCCCCGGCTCGGACTCGAACCAAGGACAAGGTGATTAACAGTCACCTGCTCTACCAACTGAGCTACCGGGGAACAATGCTCGAAAGCCCGGAGAGAATAGGAAGTTGGGGGGAGTAAGTCAACTAAAAAACTTATAAATAACTGGTGATTATTTTGTCTATTTTTTTACTTATTTTTTAAATCATTGAAAAATATATACTAATCTGATTTTTATTGGTGGTTATTGGTATTTTTGTATGAAAAAATATTCAAATTTGAAATATTGTGAGTTATTTTGGTGAATATTTTGAAAATACAGATAGATATAATAGCTTCAGAAAGCTTTATCAAAACCTTTCTTCATTTTTAGATGTCGATAATTATTGCTTGTTAAAAGTTCTTCTGGTAGCATCATATGGTTACGAATTTTGTGGGCTGTTAAAAAACATGGAACGATATTTTTGCTCTTTGGTCTAAGTCCACCTATAGAATAATGAAAACAATGAATTTCTTTTTTGGAGGCTTACGTTAGTGGGGGTGCAGATTAAAAGGCGTGAATTTATTATGGCACTTTCTGCAACAGGGATTAGTTCTGTTGTAGCATCGTCAGCTGCTGCGCAGTTTTCTTGGACATTATCTTCTCCTAAAAAAAAGGTTGTTCCAGAGCTGGACTTCAATGCTTATTTAGCTAAAATTCGCAAGTTTAACAAAGTACATCCAACTGATTACTATCTGCATTCAGACCAAATGCCCTTGTTAAAGTCAACAACTCTTCGCTTTAAACGTCTACAAAGATTGGTAGGTCATGCAAATTTTCACCTTTTAAGCTTTGATGATGCAATCGCCTACTCTAAACGCTATTCTCAGGTCGATAAATTCACACCTGATGAATTGGATTTTCTTGAAGGACTTTTCGATGAAACTGCGGATCATTATGGGTTTATGGGGCAAAAACCTATAAAAAATCTTACAAATCGTATACCTAAACGAGAAGTTATTAAAATACGCCATACTGGTAACTATCTTTATAAAGGAAAACCAGTTGAGATGTATAACCGGATAAAAAAAGATTTGGGTGACCAGGTGATTTTAACTTCCGGTATTCGTAGTGTTATTAAACAGTTTTTTCTATTTTTAAGTAAAGCATACAGTAGTGATGGCAACCTATCATTAGCTTCTCGTTCATTAGCTCCTCCTGGTTATTCTTTCCACGGAATTGGAGACTTTGATGTTGGTCAGGTTGGTTACGGAAAATTAAATTTCACAGCACAATTTGCTCGCTCAGATGTCTTTCGCCGTTTACAAAAACTGGGCTATATTGACCTCCGCTACACTCGCGACAACCTACTTGGGGTTCGTTTTGAGCCTTGGCACGTTAAGGTTGTATAATAATTTAATTCTATATACTCATCAGCTAATATTTTGCTTTAGTTGAGTGATAGCATTACCTGTTATAGGCTCTAAACAGTAAATTATCTTTTCTTCATACTTCACGCTTTACAACGTAACATCATGATTTACTTAACATAGCTTTAAACAAGCTTTAGTAGATTTAACCGTTACAATATGTTAAAATACATCTCATTGTGTTATCATGAATTAAATGACATACACAAAGCTCTTAGTACGTAATTCCAACTTAAGCAGGAAACTAAAGAGGCACAGTGTTCAAGGCTCTGCATACCTGCATACTAATAATTATGTGGTTACTATCACAAGTGCCAGCTCTAATTTGAACTGCTATTTAACTTAAGGTTGTACTTTTTTTTAAGAAAAAATATTTCACTTTAAATACTTTGTGTAATTTATTGCTTTACCTGATGGAAAAACAGGTTTGTGGAGATAGTATTTTTTTATGCATAGATCAATATCCCTTAAGTCTAAATTAATAGCGGTTGTTATATTGCCATTATTGCTTGTAGGGATAACCTCTATTGCCTCACTTCACTATCTGGAAAGTTCAAATTTTGAGACAATACTTGCTGATAAACACAGTTTCTACAAAAAAACCTTACAATCCCTTATTTCAGCAAAATGGGATCTACTTACTTTTAGATCTACAGTTTTGCGGGATAATAAAAATTTAGCCCAATTTATAAACCTAGAAACAGCATCTGGAAGCATAAAACAGGGTAAGTCAGAACAAATAAGCAAATATAGTGCAGAAGTATTTAAAAATATATCAGAAGACAACCATCTACTTTTATTCTGGTCGGATGGAAAGATAATATACTCGACCAAAACAAAAAAAGACCTTGCAACTAGCTTTTCTACCTCTTTACTAACAAAGGTAGTTAATTTTAAAAATGCTGATTTTGCAATAGAAAAATTACCAGATGGCACAATAGGCCTGATGCATGCCGCTGTTTATAATGAGATAGCAAATAATCCGCCATTATTTGTTGTTCAGTGGGTTAACCTTGATGGTATTTTTTCTGAACTACAAAATGTTATTGGTACAGCTATTATAGCTATAGAGCAGCTAGAAAGTGCAGATACTGATGATTATCACCTATATTTAAAAGAAAAAAATGTACTGTTTCACTTACCACTTTTAAATGCTGCTGGCAAATATATAGGCGCTGTCGTAATAAAGGAGAATATTACTAAGCAACTAGATTCTTTCCAACACACCAAAAAAGTTACATACCTTATTTTTAGTTCAGTTTTATTAATAGCACTTTTATTTATTTTTAAAATATTACAATGGATTAGCAACCGTACAAACTATATTTTACAAATGCTGCACCTTGTCTCCAAGGGCAGCCCCCTGCCCCCTTCAAATTTAATTAACAAACCAGATGTACTTGGTATTATTGAAAACGGTATTAGAGAACACAACAAAATTATTCAAACTAGCAAAGACAAACTCATAAAAGCCAAAGAAACTGCAGAAAAAGAGGTTTTAGAAAGAAAATATGCTGAGGAGACTCTATTAAAAATAAGCAACCAAAATAAAATGTTGTTAGAGTGTGCAGGAGAAGGGATTTTTGGACTAGATAAAAACGGCCTATCTACATTTATAAATCCTGCTGCTTGCGAAATGATAGGCTGGACTCAAGATGAACTATTAGGAAAACCACAGCATGATTTAATTCACCACACTAAAGAAGATGGCAGCCAATACCACCATAAAGATTGTTATATTTCTGCCGTTTTAAAAGATGGCGAAAGCCGCCATGTTGACGATGAAATATTTTGGAGAAAAGATGGTACTAGCTTTCCTGTTGAATACCTGAGCACTCCTATTATTGAAGATGATAAAATAGTTGGTGCTGTAGTTGTATTTGGCGATATTACTGACAGAAAACTATCAGGACGAAGAACCAAGCGACTGTTTGCTTTTCAAGAAGTTCTTAATACAATTCACCAAATTTCATTTAAAGACATTCCCCTTGAGAAACAATTGTATAGTGCATTAGAAGCTATATTGACTATCCCATGGCTATTTATTCAAAACAAAGGAGCAATTTTTCTTACCAATGATAACAACAAAAAAGAGCTAAAAATGACCAGCCAAATTGGACTAAATAACGCTCTTATATCTTCTTGCACAACTGTCCCATTTGGTAGCTGCATTTGTGGAAGAGCAGCACAAGCAAAAATTATTGTCCATGCTGACTGTATCGATAGCCGTCATGAAATTACATTTGATGGAATACAGCCACACGGACATTATGCTGTTCCAATACTTTTAGGTCAGAAGCTACTTGGTGTACTTACTCTTTATTTAAATGAAGGCCACAAGCAAAATAGTGAAGAGATAAACTTGTTACTATCTATTGGTAACTCACTATCGAGCATGATAGAGCGTAAAAAAGGAGAGGAAAACCTTATAAACATTAATCAAGAGCTTGAAAAACGTGTAAACCAACGCACTTTGGAGCTACAAAATTATGTGAAAAACCTTAAATTGGCTCAAGAGCAACTAATACAATCAGAAAGAATGGCGGCACTTGGTGGCCTTGTTGCTGGGGTGGCTCATGAAATAAAAACCCCAGTTGGCACAAGCTATACTTCCAGCTCATATTTAAAAACTCAAACAGCTAATTTTAAAGAAAAATTTACAAATGGTGGCCTGCTAGTAACTGATCTTAAAGAGTATCTTGAAGAGGTAGAAATATCTACAAATTTGATCTCCTCTAACTTGGATCGTGCAGGTAAGTTGGTGGAAAACTTTAAAGAGATTGCTGTTGATCAAACAAGCCAAGAGAGAAGAACGTTTAATTTAAAAGATTATATCAACGAAATAATATTTTCACTAAGCCCAAGATTTAAAAACAGCAAACATATTATACATATGGAGTGTCCTGATAACATATTTTTAGATAGTTACCCTGGTGCATTATCACAAATTTTAACGAATCTTATAATAAATTCTTTAATTTATGGGTTTGATGGTATCGAATCTGGTAAAATAGAAGTATCTGGCTCTGTTTCAGGAAAAAACGTTTCTATTATATATTCTGACAACGGGGTTGGAATGAGGAAAAAAACTGTAAAACAGATATATGAGCCATTTTTTACCACAAAAAGAAATTTTGGCGGTAGTGGGCTAGGTATGAACATAGTATTTAACATAGTAACACAAAGACTTAGCGGAACTATTTCTTGTGATAGTGCCCTTGGAAAAGGAACGAAATTTTACATACTATTTCCAATAAATGCATAAAATATTGAGCCTAAACCATAAAAACAGCTTTTCATTGGAGCGTGGTTATGTCAGAAGATAACAGGTTATTATTTCCAGAAGATGATGTTATCCCAGATAGCATTAATGAAGCTGTTCCCCCCTCTTCCCATGAGCCGCCATGGAAAATATTGGTAATAGATGATGACTCTGACATCCACTCTATGACCAGAATGGTTTTGAAAAAATTTATTTTTGAAAATCGATCTGCTGAATTAATCGATGGTTATTCAGGTGCTGATGCCAGAAGATTAATACAAGAACACCCTGATACTGCAGTTATTTTGCTTGATGTAGTAATGGAAACAGATAGAGAAGGATTAGATGTAGTACAATTTATAAGGAACGAACTTAACAACCCTTTTGTTAGGATTATTCTTCGCACCGGACAACCAGGTCAAGCCCCCGAAACTGAGGTTATTTCTGAGTATGATATCAACGACTACATGGATAAGGTCAACATAACTGACCAAAAACTATACACTACAATTATAACAAGCCTAAGATCATTTAACCTACTACGGACAATAGAAAATACCCGCACAGGTCTAAAAAAGATAATTGAAGCTACCAGCCATCTTTATGAACTTAATTCTCTTGGTCAACTTGCCACTGGCATTCTAACCCAACTTGTAGCTTTAATTAGTAACGATGAAGGCTTTGAAACTAATAATGCCGCTGAATGTTTTGCTGCAACAGAAAAAAGAGGGTCAATAAATATATATGCTGCCTTTGGTACTTTTGAACCTCATATTGGCAAAGCCGTTTTTGATATATCATCCCAAGAAATAAAAGATATTATAAAACGTTCTCTTAAAGAACAATCAAGCATCTTTACGGATCATGCTTTTTTAGGGTACTTTCGTACGAAAAATGGTATGGAAAATTTGATATATTTAAAAACAAACCGCCCTCTAAATTCTATAAATCGTGGTCTTATCGAAGTTTTTGCATCAAACATTGCCTCTGCATTTGAAAACCTTTTTTTAAATCGGGAAATTACAAAATCTCAAAAAGATGTAACATTCACTTTAGGTGAAATAATAGAGACACGCTCAGGAGATGCCGGACAGCATGTACGAAGGGTTGCGGAAAGCTCCCGTTTATTAGCTCAACTTGCGGGACTGCCTGAAGTAGAGTGTGAGTTATTACGCACCGCTTCACCCATGCATGATCTGGGAAAAATTGGTATTCCAGATGCTGTTTTAAATAAAACTGGCAAGTTAAACAATGATGAATGGGAAATGATGAAAACCCATACAAGGATAGGATGCAAAGTTTTAGAAAACAGTGATCAAGCTATTATTAAGACCGGAGGTATTATTTGCAACCAACACCATGAAAAGTGGGATGGCTCTGGCTATCCAGAAGGTCTAGCAGGAGAAAATATACATATATTTGCAAGAATTACAGCCATTATTGATGTATTCGATGCACTAACCCATAACAGATGCTACAAAGATGCTTGGGAAATTAATGATGCAGTAGAGTTAATAAAAAGTGAAAGAGGAATACATTTTGACCCTACCCTTGTTGACCTTTTTCTAGATAACATAGATGACTTTATAGAAATACAAGAAGCATTTGGTAAATAAACAGGATTATGGATTTATATATATATTTTTCCATGTCAAATAAAAGGTGGTGGTAATTAGCATATTTCTTTTTCTTTAACGCAACAACTTTATGGTTATAACAATCCCAAATTCAATCTTTAGGCATAACTGTAAAAACCATCGTTTATAGTTTTAGTTTACAATTCAAAGTACTGCTACAATAAAAAATTTAGACTATATTTTTATAGGATATTTTTATAAATACAAATATTGGGAAATCATGCATTTTGCTAATTATTTCAAATACTAAAAAAGCTTATTTTTCTTATGTTATATGTTACAAAAATATAATGTCAAACCTAGTTTCATGCTCTTTTTGTAAGGTCAAGTAATATTTTTAAAATTTTTTTTTGATTTTGGCAAAAAAGTTAGTGCAACAAACTTGAGTTAGTGATAGGTTGTTGTGCAACTGCAATATTAGGTTTCCATAATAATCCATGGGAGGAGAGTTTATAATGAGCAGCAAGCTGGATATGGCACACGTTGATAAACAGGTCCACGATAACAATGACACCCATTTGTGGATGGCTGTTATGGATAGGGCTGTCAGAGATTTAATTGCCCTAGAGAGGTTTAGGAAAGATGACCCAAATGTAATTGAAGACCCCGTGTTTAGGTACGATTACCGCACATTGAAAAAGTGGTTTTATTCACAATCAATGGAGCCTGGTAACTTCAATTGGATCTGTTCTTTAGTTAATATCGATCCTAGCTGGGCTTTAGCCCGACTCGAACAGAGACTAGAAATTAGCTTTACTAAAAAATCACAAGCAAGCCAAAAAGAACAACATGCTGAGACTCCAACAGCAGTAGCAGCATAAGCTTATTTAAAAAATAGATTAAGTTAGATAAATTTGATCTATTTCTAGATTGAAAATAATCATTAACCTAGAAACGGCAATTCAATGTGCCATTTCTAGGTTAATGTATTCAAACTCTTAATTTATCCAAATAATTTTAATGGATAACTCATCAAAGCATATCCCGTCTCCAAAATTTTTCATAAACATATACACAAGTTGACATGTGTTATAGTCTTAATTAATTTTAAACAAGACACAATAATCAACGGTAAAAATCAATGGATGATTCACTTATAAAAAAAGCACAAAGCCTTACACCTGAAGGTATACAAAAATTGCAAAAGCTTAAATTAGAACTGGAGACGTTAAGCTCTTCTATTCAAAACATTGAAAACAAAAGCAAATATGAGGTTGAAGATCGTATACGGGCATTCCAAGATAAAGAGGCAGAGATAAAAAAATTTTTACGTGATCTAGGAATGATTGCATAATTATTATGGATTAAATAATTATCTTATTCATTACATTATTTTAAACTTAATGTAAATATCTATATTTTAAAAGAAACTGGACACAAATAGATGACAATTGATGAGATAAAAAAGTTAAAAAATGCTTTTGAAGCAGATGGCTCAATTGCTATGGGAGTTTATTTTACCAAAGAACAAGCCATTGAGCTACGTCGTGAATTACTGCTTTATTATGGATTTGACAATGGGGAGAACTTAACAACTTTCTTCGGCATGGAAGTCATGGATATTGCAGCTGATAGCTTTAAAATTGAATAGTAGATTTGTTAGTTAAAACAAAAACGTAATAACGGCAATTGAATGTTACCCACTTTGTGCACTTTCAATTACCGTTATTATTGTTTTCAAATATGGTTCCAACTAATTTAGTTTGCTATCTCTTGAGCACGCATCTCTCTAATTACAGTCACCTTTATTTGACCTGGATATGTCATCTCATTTTCTATCCTATCTGCTACTTCACGGGCTATCATCATGGCCCCTTCATCGTTAACCCGGTCATAAGAGACTATAACCCGCACCTCACGACCAGCCTGAATAGCAAAAGCCTTATCAACCCCTTTAAATTCAGTGGCTATACCCTCTAGCTGTTCTAGACGTTTAACATAGGTCTCGACATTCTCTCTACGAGCACCAGGCCGAGCAGCCGAAAGCGCATCTGATGCGTTAGCCAAAGGCCCATAAACTGAAATTGGCTCTATATCAAAGTGGTGAGACCATATAGCATTTACCACCAATGGATGTTCACGATATTTTTTAGCTAGCTCTCCTCCAATCACAGCATGAGAACCTTGAATTTCATGGTCTACTGCTTTACCAATATCGTGGAGAAGGCCGCAACGACGGGCTAAGTTACCATCTAGACCCAGCTCTTCGGCCATAATTCCAGCAAAATAGGCAACCTCAACTGAGTGAGAAAGAACATTTTGAGTATAAGAGGTACGAAACTGTAGTGTACCTAACAGCTTAATTATCTCTGGGTGCACGTCACTTAAGCCAACCTCAAAAACTGCTTGCTCACCTTTCTCACGAATTTCATTATCTATAGTCTTAGTTGCTTTTTTAACTACAGATTCAATACGGGCTGGGTGAATTCTACCATCTGTGATTAACTCTTCTAAAGAGCGTTTAGCAATCTGTCTGCGCACAGGATTAAAACATGATATAACCACCGCTTCAGGGGTATCATCAATTATTAAATCACAACCAGTTGCCGTTTCAATGGCCCTAATGTTGCGCCCTTCCCTGCCAATAATACGCCCCTTCATCTCCTCTGATGGTAAAGCCACAACAGAAACAGTACGCTCGGAAACAAACTCTCCTGCTAGACGCTGAACAGCGGTTGCAATGGTATCTCTAGCCTTTTGCTCAGCACTCTCAATAGCTTCAGTCTCCAACTGCTTAAAAAGGCCAGCAGACTCTCTACGGGCTTTTTCAGCTAATGATGACATAATCAGCTCTCTGGCCCGCTCACTACTCATACCTGCTATCTCTTCTAGCTTTTTATCGGCTTGAGTCAGCAGGGTTTTATACTTCTCTTTTTGGTCATCTAAAACTGTTCTATCGCTGTCTAGTTTAGATCGTCTTTTATCTATCTCCCGCTCACGGATATCTAGTTGGTCGAACTTTCTATCTAGCTGCTCTTCTCTTTTATCAAAACGCGCTTTTAACTGGTCTAACTCTTGTCCTTTTTTCTGAAATTTTTTCTGCAACTCTTCCTCAATACGCAACTGGTGCGCTTTTGAGCTGATCTCCATCTCCCGTTTCATGACAGCCGATTTTTCATCAACTGCCTCAAGTTTTTGTTGCAATCTCTCTTCCTGAACCGCCAACTCTTGCTTTTGGCGACCACGTTGCAGATAGAAAAATGCGAGGGAGATGGCCGATCCGAGAATTGCACCAAACAGGATAGTTACAATATCCATGGCCATCAATCTCCTGCTCTATTTAAACAAGCATAAGCTATTATTTAAATAGAGATAAATAGGTTAATACTAGATGCTCAAGCAGCCTTTTGTTAAAGGAAACTGTGAACACCATTTTCCGTTACAATGTAGTGTAACGGCACATCATGCTCTGCACATGGTAGTTGTGCAACTTCTTGAAATTGATATGCTAAACCAATTATAACTGGTTTTTCTCCATTTTTATTAAAGTGGGACAATGCTCGGTCGTAATAACCACCGCCATACCCCAAACGTGCTCCTTTAGCATCAAAACCTACCAACGGCAGTAAAAACATATCAATAGTGTTTATATCAAGCCATTTATTGTTACATGGCTCCAGTATCCCATAAACCCCTGATTGCAAAGAGTCTCCAGGTTTAAAATGGCTGAATTCAAGCTTGTGTCCTGGCCTTATAACAGGCAAACAGAGCTTTTTTGATATAACCTTTTGATAGTTTAAGAGAAGGGAAGTATCGACCTCATTGTCGATAGGGAGATAGAATGCCACGGTCTGAGCCATTAAAAATGGCTTGAATTCAATGACATGCTTAATTATAGACTCACTACAAGAGGCAACCTGCCCAGGGACCATGCTAAGTCGCTGCTTGCGTATTGTGTTCCGAACATCTTTTTTAGATAACATTCTAAAACACAATTAATAAGTTAGTTGCTTAATCTATCTATAAACCCAGGTTCGCAGTTGTTCAAACTTACCGCCAGCTACTTAACCTAGAATAAAAAATCCCCCACCTGTACCGTGGGCGTGCTTTCTCTGAACCCTTCGTTTAAGGCGGAATCCTGATAATCGCTTCTGCGGGTCTCCCAATTAAGAGAGCATGCACTCCACAATCAGAGCAAGTTTCCTAGGGTTTTGAGTATCGGCTCAGGAGAATGCCACTCCTCACGAGCACCGCAGGGGAATTTATCTCACCCTCTCATAAACTGATCGCTTGATTCGATCAGTCTTCCAACATTTTCTTCAAAAGATTTTACACCATCTTCTACGCTTTGTCTTTGCTGAAATAGTTGATCAGCGATTCGCACAGCTGCCATAACCGCCACACGGTCATGGGTTAAGCCACTTGAGTTTTTGCTTATCTCCTTCATTACCTCATCTACATAGCTTGCAACTTCACGGATATAGTCTGATTCTGTACCAGAACCAGCCCGTAACCTAAGTAACTGGCCGTGAATGAGAACTTCTATAAACTCAGACATACAAATATCTCAATTTTGACCTGGATATTTTATAGTTATTAATCCAGGTAGAATAGAAACGTTTACCTATTATTGCTCATAATGATTAAAACGAGCAAGCAAAGTTTCAATTTTTAATACAGTTTTTTCTTTTTCTGCTAGTAAAACAGCATTTTGCGCTGTTAAAGCACTGTTTTGTTGTGTAAGAACAGACAGTTTTTCTTCACTATCAGCCAAACTTTTACCCAAAGCAGCATTTTCGTTGCGTAAAGTCACCACCAAATTAGTGAGAGCATCCATTCGACCCTCTAATTGAACCAGCAGAGCCTCACTTCTCTCAATACCAGTGCTTTCCACTATTTTACTACTCCTATTTTATGGAAGTATCGAAGGCGAACCTCGCAGCCATGCATCAACATTTTTAGCTGCTTTACGTCCACCATCAATAGCTCTTAGTACTAATGATTGACCAGTTGCCATATCACCAGCAGCAAACACCCCTTCAACACTGGTCATATTAAGTTTATTTACTTTAACATTACCAAGAGGATCAAAATCAACACCTAATCCAGTTAGCAAACCATTTTTCTGTGGATGTAAAAAGCCCATTGCCAAGAGAACAAGATCAGCTTCTAGGGTAAATTCACCACCGCTAATCTCTTCCATTCTTGGTCCACTTCCTTCTTGTTCGTGCCAGCGCAAGCGTACACAATTAAGCTCTTTTACCTTGCCATTTTTACCAACAAAAGATTTACTCAAAACACCCCATAATCTTTCACACCCCTCTTGATGAGATGTTGAGGTACGTAGTTGATGAGGCCATAAGGGCCAGGGAGTCTCTTGTGAACGATCTTTTGGTGGTTTTGGTAGCAACTCAATTTGAGTTACACTTTTTGCACCATGTCGAATAGAAGTGCCAACACAATCGGAGCCAGTGTCACCACCACCTATAACAACAACATGTTTACCACCAGCTAAAATTTCACTCTCTTTTGCAATCTTACTACCAAAAACCCGTCTATTTTGCTGAGCTAAAAAATCCATTGCATAATGGACACCTGTTAACTCACGACCTGGTATTGGCAGATCACGGGGAGTTTCAGAACCACCTGTTAAAACAATTGCATCAAACTGTTCTTGCAGTTGGGCTACTGGGATATCTACACCAATATTAACCCCAGTTTTTATGGTCAATCCCTCTGCTTCCATCTGTTGCAAACGACGGTCTATAACCTCTTTTTCTAATTTAAAGTCAGGAACACCAAACCGCAAAAGGCCACCTGCTCGCTCATTTTTCTCAAAAAGAGTTACATCATGACCAGCTCTTGTAAGCTGTTGAGCAGCAGCCATGCCAGCAGGGCCAGAACCAACAACAGCTACACTCTTGCCTGTTTTGTTCTTAGCTATTTGAGGTTTAATTAAATTCCTACTCCAACCCTCTTCAGCAATTCTCTTCTCAATTTCACGTATTGAGACTGAGTCGCCACTTATACCAACCACACAGGATGCCTCACAAAGAGCAGGACATATCCGCCCTGTAAACTCTGGAAAATTGTTGGTTCTGTGCATTACTTCTAAAGCTTCTTCCCAACGTCCTTGATATACTAAGTCGTTCCACTGGGGAATTATATTATTGAGGGTGCAACCGGTATGACAAAATGGAATACCACAATCCATACAACGTGAAGCCTGATCTTGAAGCTTTTCTTCGGGAAATTCGAGGTACAGTTCTTTCCAATCGTTGGTACGATCAGCAACTGGGCGTGTACGAGGGTTCTCCCTATCTATATCCATAAATCCTGTAACATTACCCATTTTTCAACTCCCGCGCTTTCATCTCTGCCAAAACCCGCTGGTACTCATAAGGCATAACTTTAACAAATTGGTTTAAGGTGTTATCCCAATCTTTTAATAGACGCTTTGCTACCCGACTGTTGGTGTATTTTTTATGTTTTTTGATCAACGCTTTTAGTTGAGCCTTATCTTCAGCACTCTCAACTTTTTGTAAATCAATCATTGCAGGGTTACACAATGATTCAAACTTTTTGTCTTGATCCAGCACAAAAGCTATACCACCACTCATACCTGCACCAAAATTTCTACCAGTTGGACCAAGCACAACCACAACACCGCCAGTCATATACTCGCAGCCATGGTCTCCAACACCTTCAACAATGGCAATAGCACCAGAGTTACGAACTGCAAAACGTTCTCCTGCCAAGCCACTAAAATAGGCTTCACCACCTGTTGCACCATAAAGAAGGGTGTTGCCAACTATAATATTATCAGCCGCTACAATATCGCTTTTAGGGCTAGGATGGACCACAATACGGCCTCCAGACATACCCTTGCCTACGTAGTCGTTAGCACTTCCAGCTATGTGTAGAGACACACCACCAACGTTAAACGCACCAAAACTTTGCCCTGCGACACCTTCAAAGTTGATATTAATAGTATCTTCCGGCAAACCACTAGCACCAAACTGCTTAGATATTGCACCTCCCAACATAGCACCAACGCTTCGGTCTGTATTAAGAATTGGCAGTCGAATTGATATTGGTTGCAGGGTTTCAAAAGCTCTGTCTGCAAGTTCCATCAATTTATGGTCGATGACTTTATCAATTGCATGATCTTGTGTTTGTACCTGTCTTATTGCAATGTTAGAAGGTACATCAGGCTTTTCAAGAATGGAGGTAAAATCCAACCCTTGGGCTTTCCAATGGTTAATAGCTGTTTTGGTATTAATACAGTCGACCCTACCAATCATCTCATCAATTGTTCTAAAGCCCATATCTGCCATTATCTGGCGAACATCATTAGCTATAAAATTGAAATAATTAACAATAAACTGAGGACGACCAGAAAATTTCTTACGCAGCCCTACATCTTGGGTTGCAATACCTACAGGGCAAGTACCTAAATGACACTTACGCATTATAACACAACCTTCAACCACCAACGGGGCGGTGGCAAAGCCGTACTCTTCTGCCCCTAGAAGAGCAGCTATCACTACATCACGACCAGTACGAAACTGGCCATCAGTCTGCAAGCGAACACGACCTCGAAGATCGTTAAGCACAAGGGTTTGCTGGGTCTCAGCCAAACCTAGCTCCCATGGGCCACCAGCATGTTTAATAGAGCTTACAGGGCTTGCACCAGTACCACCATCACCACCAGATATTAGAATCATATCGGCATGGCCTTTAGACACACCAGCAGCAACGGTTCCTACCCCAACTTCGCTAACCAGCTTAACTGAAACCCTGCCAGCAGGATTTACATTTTTAAGATCAAAAATAAGCTGGGCCAGATCTTCGATAGAGTAGATATCGTGATGAGGCGGAGGTGAAATAAGGGTAACGCCAGGAGTTGTATTTCTGGTTTTAGCAATAACTTCATTTACCTTGTGCCCTGGCAACTGCCCACCTTCACCAGGCTTTGCACCTTGAGCAATTTTTATCTGCATTTCATTGGAGTTAACCAAATAATGACTTGATACTCCAAAACGACCAGAGGCCACCTGCTTAATAGCACTACGGGCTAAGTCTCCATTAGGGCGAGGCTTAAAACGTTCAGGGTCCTCGCCACCCTCACCAGTGTTGGACTGACCACCAAGGCGGTTCATGGCGATGGCTAGCATCTCATGGGCCTCTTTGGAGATAGAGCCATATGACATTGCCCCGGTCACAAAACGTTTCACAATTTCGCTTGCTGGTTCAACAAGGTCAATTGATATAGGCTTACGGGATTTTTTAAGCTCGAACAGACCACGCAGTGTGCAGAGATCACGAGAACGATTGTTAATTAAATCGGCAAACTCTTTATAAAGGTCATAGTCGTTATTACGGGTGGAGTGCTGCAACTTGGAGACTGTCTCCGAAG
>JADGBW010000215.1 GCA_015231305.1 Magnetococcales bacterium
GCAGTGGTTTGAACTTACCTTCAGGTTCCCACCATTCGTGGGCCATCTGTTCAAACTTAGCTATTTCCGCTTGGTCCACCGTGGACATTGCTATCTCCAATTTTTAGTTATGTTTTAAGGTTCATTTAAATTAGAACAGGATATCATGATAAATCTTAATCCAGTACTTGATATAGATAAAGAAGATGTTGTTAACATGACCCCTATTCAACGCCGCAAGGTACTGAAAGGGATTATTCTTTCAATGGGTGGTTTAATTCTACCCCCATCTTTTGCCCAAGCAGCACGCCTAAACCGAATTACAGATATTCGTATGTGGACAGCCCCAGATCATACACGAGTCGTATTTGATCTAGAGCGTAACACTCAACACCAAGTGTTACAACTCCGTAATCCTAGTCGCCTTGTGCTTGACATAATGGACTCTGCTGCTGGTATTGATCCCGCCACCATGGGTTTTTCCGACGCTATTGTCAATCGTATACGTAGTGGTATCCCACGTCCAGGAGTAGTTAGAACTGTATTTGAATTAAAAACTGGCGTGCGTCCTCGTTCATTTTTACTTAAAGCTTCAGGAGATAAGCCATCTCGTTTAGTTCTTGATCTTGTGCGTACCAAAGGTAAATCAAAAACTCCTGGTAATAAACCTGTTATTCATGAGAGTGCCAGCAAGCGTCGTGATGCTGTTATAGTTATCGATCCAGGCCACGGAGGTATTGACCCTGGTGCTGTGGGAGCAAATGGCACTAAAGAGAAAGATGTTGCATTACAAGTTGCAAAACGGCTAGCTCGTAAAATAGATAGTATGGATGGCTTCAAAGCTAAATTGACTCGTAAGGGTGACTATTTTGTCTCCCTACGTAAAAGGGTTTCTGTCGCAAGAAAACATCAGGCAGATCTTTTTGTAAGTCTTCATGCCAATGCTTTTAGGTTACAGTCAGCCCGTGGTACATCTGTATATATGCTTTCAGAAGGTGGTAAGCCTTCACCAGATAAAGCGATCCGTCGATTGGAGCAGAGGGAGAATAGTTCTGATTTGATAGGTGGTGTTAAGCTTAGCCATGTATCAGACCCTACAGTACGTGGCATTTTGATGGATCTAACACAACGCGACTCTTTAAACAGAGCTTTGGTTTATGGTAAAAACCTGCTGGGTGAACTAAAGGCTGTTCCCCGTGTAAATATCCATTTTAAAAATGTTAAACAGGCCGGTTTTGCTGTATTAAAAGCCCCTGATATGCCTTCAATTTTGGTAGAGATGGCCTTTTTAACTAATAAAAAAGAAGAGAGACTTCTCAGTACTGATTCTCATCAGAATGCTTTAGCTGCTGCTTTAGCATCGGGAACCAAAAAATTTGTTAAATCGTCTGGTTTAGCCTAATTTTTTAAAAACTGTTCAACCTGTAGGAGCAAGCTAGCTCCTACAGTTAAACTAAACCTTTTTAAAAAATATTAAAAAACACTGATTAACTTTCTGGTGGTAGCAAAGTTTCATCTTTGAACCATTGCAAAATTTCCCGATAATTCACAACTTTTCCAATAATCATAATCGCTGGTGGTTTCATGCCCACAGCTTTAATATCTCTTGTGACGCTGCCTAATGTAGTAACCATGGTTTGTTGGCGAGGGGTAGTTGCCCAGCGGATTAGAGCAACAGGGGTCTCTGGTGAACGTCCAGCAGCCACCATTCTTTTTCTGACCGATTCTACGTTACGCATTGCCATATAGAGAACAATAACAGGAAATGTTCTTGCTACACCTTCCCAATCAATACGCGATGGATGAACATCATCGGAGTTATGGTCTTGAGTATTAGCAGTGGATTCGTGCCCGGTTATAAAGGCAAAATTAGCGTTAACAGCCCTATGGGTAACTGGTATGCCAGCATAGGCTGGTCCAGCAATTCCACTGGTAAGTCCGGGTACTATACGAAAAGGAATGTTCTCTTCAGCTAGACGGCAAGCTTCTTCTCCACCTCGTCCAAAAACAAATGGGTCACCACCCTTTAAACGGACAACGCGGAGGTTTTGTTTGCCAAGTTTTACTAGCAAGTTGCTAATATCTTCTTGTTTTGTTGAGTGTCCACCACCTCGTTTGCCAGCCATGATTTTTTCTGTTTCATTTGGTATTAGTTCTAAAATCTCTTCAGAAACCAAGGCATCAAAAACTATCACATCAGCAGATTTTATAGCTTTAAATGCACCAATTGTTAGAAGTTCAGGATCACCGGGGCCAGCTCCGACTAGAATAACCAAGCCTTTTGGAAAATTATAATTATCCAAGGGTTTTTGTTCCATTATTTATTGTCGGTAAAGGCTTTAACAATGCTACTCCAGCCAGTACCAATATTGTGAGAGTTATAACCACCACCACCGAGAGCCAAAACGCGCCCATGTCCTAACTCTTCTGCAATTTGGACCATTCTAGCTGCGACAGTATAGTGTGCATTGGGCGATAAACGCATGTCAGTAATAGGGTCACCTGCAATAGAGTCTGCACCACACTGCATAATTATAAATTCTGGTTTAGCTGCGGTAATAAAATTTGTAATGGTTGATAAATGTTGAAAATAGTTAGAATCTCCAACACCTGGAGGTAGCGGAATATTAAGTTTGGTTCCCTGAGCTTCTCCCAATCCTGTTTCATGGGCATGACCAGTGCCAGGGTAAATAGTGTAACCATCTTGGTGAGTATCTACAAAAACCAGATCAGGGTCAGACTCATAAGCATAGAAGACACCATCTCCATGATGAGCATCAATATCTATATATGCTACACGTTTTAAATTATATTTATCTCTGAGGGTGTTTATGACGACCCCAGCATCGTTGAATACACAAAAACCACCAGCGGATTCGGGACGTGCGTGGTGTAGGCCAGCTATGGGAATAAAAACTCTGTTGCACTCATCTGCCATAATACGGTGGGTTGCATCTAATGCAGAACCAACTACATATGCGGCAGAATCATAAATACCCTTAACTGCTGGTGTGTCACCACCATCCAGAAAACCTTCACCAGTAACGGATCTTGCTTGGACTAAGGCGACATATTCTGGTGTATGAAATCTTTCTATCTCTTCTTGAGTTGCTATTACAGGGTTTAGGATATTGACTTGAGAATCTAAACCTTGGGCTTGGGCCTCTTGCCAAAAGTCCATCATCCGGTGTGGGCCAAATGGATGACCACCACCAAAGCCATAATTACCAATTTCTTCGCCAATAGTTACGCTAGGGATAATGGACATTTATATGTTCCTATTCTTTTATAATAATAACCTTCTGATATAAACCACCAAAATAGGTCTCTTTTTGAATTTTAGCAATAGGAATGTCGGATGGAACCCAGTCTGCAATTTCATTTCGCCACATATCAAGCGCAAAAGGTTCTAATAGTTTCAATATAGGTGTCATTATGTATCTAAATGGATTGCTAACAGTTGGAAGGTGATAATCAACAAATATTAGTTTTCCTCCTGGACGAATGACTCGTAATGCTTCTTTAATTGTCTTTAGTCTAACATCGGCAGGTTGTTCATGGAGCAAAAAGAATACAATAACGTTATCGTAGCTATTTTCAATAAACGCAAGGTTTGTAGAGTCTTGATGGTGAAGTTGCACATTTGTTTGGCCATTCAGTTTTTTTGAAAGGTTTTTTAGTTGAACAGGTGCCACATCAACAACATCTAATACAGCATCTTGGGGCAAGACTTCAGAAACTTTAGGGGTAAAATCACCATAGACGCAGGCGATTTGTAAAGTATTTTTGCTGTTAGCAGATTTTATTTCTTCAACAGCTTTATCACGTAGTTTGGAAAAGTTACCCCATAGAATCAAATTGACCAGCCACTGTCGCTCAAAAAACCGTACACCTGCTGGGTGAACATAGGCCCACCAGTAAGTTTCTTGCAGATAGGTAGGAATGTCTATGTCTTTAGAAATGCTTAAGTTATTAAATAGAGGTGCGGTTTGCTCGTCAATAACAGGTATTGATTTTTCCTCAATAACTACAGCAGTACTAGTACCACCTACAATTGATCTTTTGTCCATTGAACAGCAACCTCTAAATACATAAAAAGTAAGCTAGTTAATTGCGGAAAAACCGGGCAATAATAAGGTATCGTAATATATAAAACAAGGTTGATTATGCTATGTATAGGGGGATTAAGTGTTAACTGTTTATTAACGCAATATATATTTCAGAGATATTTTAACAGTTTTTTGATGATATTTTAATATTTGTTTATAAGGATTACTGCATAATGGAAATACCTGTTGGCCAGTTGAGTTCTCAAGCTCTTGAGGGGATTATTGAAGAGTTTATAACAAGGGAGGGCACAGAGTACGGGCTAGTTGAGAAGCCTTTGCAACTCAAAATAGCAGAAGTAATGGCACAGATTGAGGCGGGTAAGGTTGTGATTCGGTATGATACAGCTAGTCAGAGTTGCAGCCTATTTTTAAAAGAGTAGGAGTTTAAGTGAGGCATGGATGTTGTAAAACATGACAGCTATTAAAAATAAACGGCCCATGAAAAATTAATTTTTTATTATTCCTTATGCAAAAATAACAAAAAAAGCATAGAGT